>JAUQPV010000251.1 GCA_030550225.1 Acidobacteriota bacterium
GACGGTCGGCAAGGAGGCCCTATCCCGCCTCTTGGAGTGGCTCCCGGCCCGCATCGTGCAGTTCCGGGTCTTCGCCCGAAGCTACCAACATGCCTCGGAGGTCGGCCGGGCCGTCGAACGGGTCCTCCACCGCCTCATAGAGGGGGGAGTAAGGCAGTAAGGCGATCTGGTCGTAAGGCAATGAGGCAGGAAGGGAGGTGGAGGCAAGAGTCCCTACCGCCCAGGTTCCCTTCTTGCCTGATTGCCCGATTGTCCTGCCCCATGTGGACCCACTGGATTTTGGACCTGGACAACACGTTGTATTCGGCCCAGACCGGCGTCTTCGACCGGGTCGACGTCCGGATCCAACAATACTTGACGGCTCGATTGGGCTGGTCGGAGGCCCGGGCGCGGGCCTTTCGTCTTCACTGCGTCCAGCACTTCGGGACGACCCTGCGCGGTCTTCGGGTCTACTATCCCGATCTGGATCCCTTCGAGTTCCTGGACTATGCCCACGACATTCCCTTGGAGGACCTCCTGAAGCCGGTGCCCGAAATTCGGTCCGTCCTGGCCTCCCTGTCGGGCGTACGGGTCATCTTCTCAAATAGCGACCGGAAGCACACGGCCCGCGTGTTGGACCTCTTGGGGCTGGCGGATCTCTTCGAAGTGCGTATCACCATCGAGGACCTGGGGTTTATCCCCAAGCCCCACTGGGAGGCCTATGCGACGCTGGTCGAACGTTTGCAGGCGATTCCCAGTCGGTGCGTGTACGTGGACGACCTCTTAGAGAACCTCCGGATGGCCCGCCGGTGGGGCTTTCGCTGTGTGTGGGTCACCCACGGGGCATCGCCCGACCGGTCTCCCGAGGCCGGCATCATCGCCATCCCGACCGTCCTGGACTTGCCTCGGGCCGTCGCCTGGTTATAATGGGGGTCGGCCATTCGCAGTCCGGCGCCAGGCCGGGGAGGGACCCAAAAGGGATTGCGAATTGCGGCATGCGACATGCGAAACGCCATGACAGAGGAGGCGGCCTATGGCAGTCCGCGTGGGCATCAACGGGTTCGGCCGGATCGGCCGGAATTTCTTCCGGGTCGCTTACCGGGAGTCTGACTTTCAAATCGTCGCCGTCAACGACATCACGGACGCCCGCACCCTGGCCCATCTCCTGAAGTACGACACCGTCCTGGGCCGTTTCGAGGCCGACGTCCGGTACGATGCGGAGCACATCTTCGTGGACGGTCAATCGATTCGGGTCCTCTCCCGGAAGGATCCCGCCGAACTGCCCTGGAAAGACCTCGGCGTCGACATCGTCATCGAGTCGACGGGCCTCTTCACAGACCGGGACAGTGCGGCCAAACATCTGGCCGCCGGGGCCAAGCGGGTCATCATCTCGGCGCCGGCCAAGAAGCCGGACATCACGATCTGTATGGGTGTCAACCACGAGCTGTATGACCCGGCCAAGCACTTTATCCTGTCCAACGCCAGTTGTACGACGAACTGTCTGGCGCCGGTCGTGAAGGTCCTCCTGAAGAACTTTGGGTTCGTCGCCGGCTTCATGTGCACGACCCACGCTTACACGAACGACCAGCGGGTCTTGGACCTGCCGCATCGGGACCTGCGCCGAGCCCGGGCGGCGGCCGTCAACATCATCCCGACGACGACCGGGGCGGCCATCGCTGTCGGGGAGGTCATCCCGGAAGTCCGGGGTCGGCTGGACGGAATCGCCCTGCGGGTCCCGGTGCCCGACGTGTCGGCCATTCAGTTGACGGCTGTCCTGGAGAAGACCGTGACGGTCGAGGAGGTCAATCAGGCGTTTCGGTCGGCGGCCGAACAGGACCTACGGGGCATCTTGGCGTATACGGACGAAGAGCTCGTCTCGAGCGACTACATTAAGAGTCCGTATTCGGCCGTCGTCGACGGGCCGTGCACCCGGGTCGTGAACGGCAACGTCGTCTCGGTCGTCGCCTGGTATGACAACGAGTGGGGCTTCTCGACCCGGCTCCGGGACCTGGTCTGCTGGATGATCCGCCGGGGCCTATAGGGGCGCAGACGTCCCGTCTGTAGGAGCGCAGACGTCCCCGTCTGTAGGGGAGGCCTCCGGGCCTGCGGGAAGGCGCGTCGTGAGGGACCATCACTACTGGCGGTTTAACTTTGCCCGGACGCCGATCCGGCTCCGGGTCTCGACCGTGAGCCTGTGGCTTCTGGTCGCCCTGGGCGCTGTCGCTTTCTTTTTGACGGACTTGACCCTCCTGGCGCTGGAAGCCCAACGGACCTATCAGGCGTACCAGCGCCGTCAGTCACTCCGGCAGGCCGCCGCCCGCCAGCAGGCGACCATCGACCAGATCCGCCGCCAGATCCAGCAGGCCGACACGCCGACCTTCCGGCAGGAGTGTGCCTTTCTGGGTCAACAGCTCCAGGCCCGGAACTTCTCTTGGTCCGACCTCCTGCGACACCTGGAGGAAGTCCTGCCCCCGAACGTCCGCATGCAGGCCATCACGCCGAATCCTCGGGAGTCGTCGCCGGGATCGCCGACACAGGCCGTCGGGGCCATCCCGGTGTCCCTGGTCGTGGAAGCCCGTCGGCTCCAGGACTTTACTGAGATGTTCCACCGGATGTATCAGAGCGGTCTGTTTTCGGACATCCGGGTCCGCCGGGAGGAGCGAGACGCCCAAACGCAGACAATTCGCTTTGACATGACCGTCCTGTACCGGACCCGCCCCGAGGTCCTGTCGGCCCTGGCCGGTGAGCGGGGACCATGAACTGGCGGACTTTCGAACGGCTCGAAACGATCTGGCAGTGGATGGAGCGCCGGCACTTCGCCCGGTGGGTCCTGACTTTGCTGGTCGTCGACCTCGCCCTGCTGGTCGCCGGATACGGCCCCCTCCGGTGGATGGACACGCGCCTGCGGGCTGACATGCAGGCCGCCGAGCAGGACGTGCGGGCGACCCGTCAGGCCCTCCTGGAATGGCACTCGGCGCTCCAGCGGCTTCAACGGGCCCAACGGACGCGGAACGACCTCCTCTATCGTCGGTTCCTCCCCGAGGACCGGGGCTTCCCGGCCGTCCGGGATGCCCTCGAGACGATGGCCATGCAAGCCGGTCTGCGGGTCCAGAACTTCACATACGCTTATGAAGCCGTGAAGATCCCGCCCGTGCAAAGTCTCAGCGTCCAATTTTCTCTTACCGGTGGCTACGAGCAGATTCGACGGTTCATCCAGAGCATCGAGACGGCTCCCCAATTTCTGATCTTGGAATCGATTCGACTCCGCTCCTCCCAGCAGGGCGGCGGCGTCGAGCTGGAGCTGGCCTTGCGAACTTTCCTGGTGAAAAAGGGTGAGGGGTAGGAAGATAGGGAGCGCAGACGTCCCCGTCTGCCGGGGCGCAGACGTCTCGTCTGCGGGAACGTAGGTGCCCCGGCCTGTACGAGATGCGGGATGGGGGTGCCGGGTCCCGACGGACGGGGACGCGGGCCCCCTTCTCCCTACACCCTTCCCGTAGGACACCCCCATGCCGGAGACCCGTTTCAAAATCGGTGAACTCGCTAAGCAGGCCGGCGTGACGCCCCGGACGATTCACTACTACGTCCACACGGGCCTCCTGCCGCCGCCCCATGGGCGGGGTCGGTACAGTTACTACACGGAGGAGCACCTCCGACGTCTCCGAATCATCCGCCAGCTCCAACGGTACTTCATCCCCCTCCGTCGCATCAAGGAAGCCTTGCGCTTGAAGTCCCTGGAGGAAATCGAGGAGGAAGTCGCCCGGACCCACCGTGTGACCCACGAATATCAGGACGTCCTGCGGGTCCACATGCCGACGGTCCCTGAACGAACGACCTGGGAGCGCATTGTCCTGCAAGACGGCCTGGAGATCCACTACCGTCTCCCGATGGGGACGGGCGTCCAGCAGTTCATCGAGTTCATCCTCCAGCAAGCCCGAGCGTGGCCTCGGGAGGGGTCTCCAGCGAAGGCCGATGAGGGGTAGGGACGAACGTTACAGGCCCGAGACCTGCATTCCTGCAGACGGGGACGTCTGCGCTCCTGCAGGCGGGGACGCCTGCGCTCCTGCAGGCGGGGGCGCCTACGCTCCAGGAGTCAGGTATTCCAGGCCGTCCAGATAGGGTCGCAGGGCCGGCGGGATGAGGACCGATCCGTCGGCCTGCTGG
>JAUQPV010000252.1 GCA_030550225.1 Acidobacteriota bacterium
CGTTCCGGGCCTGGTCCTGCAAGGCCAGTCGGTAAACCACTTGGCCGACTCGAACCTTGAGGTTCGGGTCGAGGCCTTCATCCGCTTGGAGAGTCGTGTAGAAGTCTTTTAAGGCTTTGACCAATTTCAGGGTGCTGGCTCCCCGGGATAGCATCGCCTCGAATAGCTTCATCCAGGATGGGTCGGCGATCGAGGGGGACTCCCAAGCCTCACTGCCTCCGCCGCTGGGCCCAGGTCCGGCCACGTCGGTGCTCGACGATCGCCCGAAAGGAGACAGCTCGGTGAGGCGCTGAAAGACATTGGGATGGACCCTTTCGTATTCGACTCGGAAGGACGTCGGGGAGGGATTCCGGGATGCGACGGATGGAGCCTGCGGAGCCGGAAGCTGAAGGACCTGGTCCGGTGGGAGGGGTGCGTCCGCCGACCCGACGTGGGGGTTCACGGCGGCCAGGTCGGTCAGCCGAACACCCAGCCGTTCGGCGATACGCCGCAGGGTGTCACCGGGGCGGGTCCGATAGGAAGCCGAATCCGGGGTCGGCGAGAAGCGATTCGGTGCATGGCGGTCGATGCGCATGACGACGACCTCTCTCGGTGGAGTCGGCCCCGGGTCGACCTACAGTCTCGTTTCACTGCAGTGTGACCCTCAGGGCCTCCACCCCTTCCATGCACCTTCCTGAAAACCCGGCCGGCGTCCTACCAGGGGCGGAGGACCAGCGTCAGAAGGCCGTAGCCGATGACGGCCCGGGGGATCCATCGGTTGAATTCCCGTGCCGTCGCCCACAGCCAGGCGACGAACCCGCTGACTACCGTTACCAAAAAGCCCAGGCCGACAGCCGCCGTCCACGGGAGCGAGACGCCGTACTGCCGGAGGCCGGCGTTCAGGGGACTGCCGTAGACGAGCATCAGGTGAAATACATAGATAATCAGGATCTCCTCTCCCAGGAAGGCCCATACCTTCAAGACGGCTGGGCCCAAGCCGCCCCGCCAGGCCTTCTCGACCAGCCGGCACAAGACCATGCCCCACAGCAGTAAGGCCGTCTTGTGACCGAACACCCGGGGGTCAGCGTCTTGCACGGCCGGTGGCCATTTCAGGGGGAGCCACCGGAGTGCAAAGAGCCCGGCGCCCACGAGGACGCTCCCGACCAAGAACGGAATTTCATGGCCCCGTCGGTGGAAAGACCGAAAGACGTCCGCCAGGAGAGCCCCGAAAAACAGATACCCGGTGTAAGGTACCAAGGGGAACAGGGATCCCGGCTTCGGACGGACCCCGCTCAGTAGGTATCCCCACGGGGCGTCTGCCGTCCATGCCCACACCCAGGGGGCCGTCCCGACCGACAGGACCGTCCCGGCCAGGACGAGACCCCGCCACAGCCGCCGGTCCCGTGCATAAAGGGGCGACGTCAGGACCAGCAGGAGTAAGCTGTAGCCGATGGACTGAAGCACATTCGTCTGGAACAGCTGGCTCCACTCCTCCCCATTCGCCTGGGACAGGACCTTGCGGAGCGACCAGTACGGCATTTGCAGGAGATAGCCCACGGCGATGACCTGACCGCACCGCAGGACGGCCCGCCGGAGCCGTCGTCCCACCTGGCCGCGCTGGACGGCCGACTCCAAGAGCCACGTGTAGACAAAGCCGGCCATGGCCAGAAAGATGGGAGCGGCGATCCCGATGAGGAACGACGGATACCCGGCCGGGACCGGTGACGTCCGGTCCCAGACGGCATCCAACGTGTGCCGGTGGATCATCCAAAGCGTACCGAGTCCCTTCAGAAGATCCACGAAGAGTAAACGTCGGGAGGTGTCTTGCATGCCTCACTCCGTCCGATAGAAAAACAAAAGGAGATGGCGTCTTGGGCCGATGGGCCGGTCGGCCGATAGATCAAGTAAAGAGCATAGAGTCCATACTCTTTGCCCTTCGTCTTTCGTGACTGCCGAATTGCCGGATGCTTGAAAAATCGTCCGCTCCGAAGGGTCGGAAAAGCCGAATCCATGCGGGTTTCCACGGGCCGAACGGCACGGATAGGGCATAAGGCCAAGGACATAGGGTAGGAGCGCTCTTAGCTCTTCCTCCCTATCCCTCTTGCCTGCCCATCGGTCCTGGCCCGACTGGTGATGAACGAACCGTTGGATTATACTCAGAAGCCGTCGGCCAGTGCAGACGCCCTGGCCCCACTGCCGAACTCCCGAATCCCTGAGGTATACCGCTATGCCCGAGTGGACCCCCGAGGAGCTGAAACGGCGGATTCGGACCGTCCCGGACTTCCCCGTCCCGGGCATCCGGTTCCGGGATATCACGACCCTCCTAAAAGACGGCCCCGCCTTCCGGGCCGCCGTCGACCTGATGTGGGCGCAAGTCGCCGACCTGGACTTCAGCAAGGTCCTGGCCATCGAGGCCCGGGGTTACATCTTCGGGAGTATCATCGCTTACCGGAAGGGTGTCGGCCTCATCATCGTCCGAAAGAAGGGGAAACTTCCCGCCGAGACGATCACGACAACCTATTCCCTGGAGTATGGGAGTGCCATCCTGGAGGTCCATCAGGACGGCATCGCCCCCGGTGAGCCGGTCCTCATCGTCGACGACCTCCTGGCGACGGGCGGGACGGCCTTAGCGGCGGCCGAACTCGTCCAAGCCGCCTGGGGCCGGGTCGCCGGCTTTCTGTTCCTGATCGAACTGGACGACCTGCAGGGTCGCCGGCGTTTGCAGATCGCGCCCGTCTTTTCTATCATTCATTTCCGGGAAGACGAGTAAGTGCCCCAAGGGGCTTATGCTCTGTTCCAGTGTCCCGATCCGGGCCAAGGAGTGAAGGCCGGGCCTGGCCTGTGTCAACTTGACTTCTATGCTCATCACCCCGATGCCCGGGACCTGGGATCAGGGACCTCCACAGACGCGCCTGTAGCTCAGTCGGATAGAGCACGAGATTCCTAATCTCGGGGTCGGGGGTTCGAGTCCCCCCAGGCGCACCACCTGAATCTCTCCATGGAGCCCTCCTCTATCCGCCCCCACCCTGGAAGTGTTCATAACAGCCGGTCCTTGGACTTTGTTCCCGTTCCTGCTATAGAAACACGTCGGGCCTATCTGCCGACCTGCCCATCGGCCTGAGATCATCGTTCGCACGAGGCCAGAGGTCGTAGGAATGCCGACTACTCGAGGCGGACCGGACGTACGGGTGTATCCGGACCCGGATGCATTAAGCCGGGCGGTCGCCGAGGCCATGGCGGGCCTCATCCAGACGACTGTCGCCGAGAAGGGCCGCTTTTCCATGGCCCTCTCGGGCGGTCGGGCGCCCTTCCGGACGTTTCGCCGCCTCGTCGAGGCCTTTCGGGACGCCGTCCCCTGGTCGGAGGTCCATATCTTCTGGGCCGACGAGCGGTACGTCCCCCTTGACGACGCCCGGAACCACTACCGGATGGTCCGGGCGGTCTTCCTTGACCACGTTCCCATCCCACCCAGTCAGGTCTATCCCATGCCGACGGCGGAGCCGGACCCCGAGACGGCGGCCCGGGCTTACGAAGACTTGCTCCGGACGCACTTCTCCGGTCCCTGGCCCGTCTTCGACCTGGCGATCCTGGGCGTCGGTGCCGACGGCCACACGGCGTCTCTCTTTCCCGGCTCCCCGGCCTTAGCCGAGCGAGAGCGCTGGGTCGTCGCCGTCCGAGAGCCGACGGCCGACCCGCCGATCCGATTGACGCTGACCCTGCCCGTCTTCAATCATACGGCCTGCGTCTATTTCATCGTGACCGGCTCGGAGAAGACGGCCGCCCTTCGGAGGGCCCTGGCCGACCCGCCAGATCCCGTCGGCTGTCCGGCCAGCGCCGTGCGGCCCGTCCGGGGTGATCTCGTTTGGTGGGTCGACCGGGCGGCCTGGGAGGGTTCCGACGGCCGGTGACCGTTCCGCAGGCGGGACGTCTACGGATCCCACAGGCGGGACGCCTGCGCTCCCACAGACGGGACGTCTGCGCTCCCACAGACGGGACGTCTGCGGAATCCCACAGGCGGGACGCCTGCGCTCCCGCAGGCGGGACGCCTGCGCTCCTTTAAACCTGGACGACCGAGTCTTCACTCCCGAAGGGGTTCGGGACGAAACCGTCGGCCTGTTCGTCGTTTCTCCACTCGTGCCCATTGATCAGGTAGCGGAAT
>JAUQPV010000253.1 GCA_030550225.1 Acidobacteriota bacterium
CCTGCGTCTTGGACGCCGCCGTCACCGGCGGCGGGACAAGGGGCCACCGGGATGACGCCCGGCGTTCCGAAGTATCACGTACGGCTCGATCACCGCCATCTTCAGCAAGAGTCGTGCCGAAGTTGGGAGTTCGGACGGGCTCAGTGCCGGATGGGCCGACAGAAGCGGAAAAGCGAAGTCTCCGGGGGGTTCGCCGGTCGGGTCGGGCGGGGCCTGTCGGGGGCCGGAAAGTTCACAAAGCTTTACCACGCTGTAAACGAAACTTTACATGAGCGAGACCTATAGAAACGATGGATATTTGCCCTTTGCCTCTTACCCGCGACGGACAGGATGTGAAGACGATAATTTCAACAGTGGCGTTTCGTTTGTGACAATCCGCATGGATTCAGCCTTTCCGACCCGCCGGGAAAGACGATGTTTCAAGCATTGGGCGGATGGGCAGATAAGCAGATGGGCAGTAAGGCAATAAGGCAGTTCGGCTCATAGCTCATAGCCCATGAGCCATGACCCATGAGCCACAAGCTCATCTTACGGGTACCTGGGACCTTACTGGGACCTGGCACTTGGGACCCGGGACCTTCATTCGCAATTTGAAATTCGCAATCCGCAATTCGCAATCCCCAATTCACGGTTCGGTGACGGCGAGGCCCAGGACCCGGTCGGACGGCTCGAGGCGGTCGACCTCCCAGAAGAAGGGGTGTTCCGAACCCCGGACGACGGCGATGGGCAAGAAGGGCTTTCCAGACCGGTCCCGTAGGAACTGCTCGGGCGTCGTCGTTTCTTGAACGACGACCACCGTCTCGGTTACCCGGTGGTGCTCGATCCACCAGTCCCAGTCCTGGACTTCGAAAGCACCCAACCGGAAGCTCCGGGCTTGCATGTCCTGGAGGGCCTCCTGCCGTTCATCCGGGCGGTCCCCGGTCTCCAGGATGAAGACGGTCGGGACGCCTAAGTCGCCCCGGGCCAGTCGGGCGGCCAGGACGTTGACCTCGTCGTTGGGGGTCATCGCGATCAGGAGGGCCGCTTCCCCGGCATGGGCCGCTTCCAGGACCTCCCGTCGGAGGGCATCGCCTTCGACGACCTGAAGGCCAGCCCGGGCCGCTTCTTCGCAGTTTTCTCGGTTCCGGTCGACCAGCCATACGGGCCGGCCCGCGGACAGGTACCGGGCGACCGTACGTGCCGTCGGTCCGGCCCCGATGATGACGACGGCCCGTCGGGGACCGCTCGGGGTGGCGGCCTGCCACTTCTGGGCCTCGTGGGGGTCGTCCCACTTTTGCACGAGTTCGTCCTTGAGGCTTTCGAACACGGCGGCCTGCGCGTCAAAAAGGGCCTCTGCCTCGGCATCCGGCACGTCGGCCAGTTCGTTGACCAGGGAGGCGACCCGGGCGTTGTACAGGGGGAGCATGATGTCAAGGAGCTTGCCCTTGTGACGGGGCCAGTTCTTGTAGGTCACGGCAAAGTCGTAGACGATGCGGACCCACGTCTCGATAGGCAGTCGGAATTCTTCGGCGGGCCGGTAAGCCAGTTCCACGAGGTCGTGGTAGACAGAGGGGGTCAGGATGTTCTGCCAGAGGGGGCCAAAGTAGAGGACCCCCAGGCGGAAGGCCTCCAGGAGGGGCTCCATCGAGATGGTGAAAGGCTCAGGGCGGCCCGGGGGCTCCTCGCCTACGATTTCGACGGGCTGGCTCCCCCGGACGGACTTCCAGAACGACGCATGTTCCTGCATGAGGGTGAAGACCGTCCCGACGACCTGCCGAAACATGGGGCCCAGGTGCTCGGCGGGGTCCTTGACAGCGTGGACCTTCGTGCCGAGGCGGGCTTGGCAGACGCGAAAGCGGTGGACGATGGCCGTGACCGTCAGCCAGACGTCCACACCGAAGCGGGCCACGTCGGTCTCCCACACGTCGTAGTCCAAGTACCGCAGGGCGGCCGCTCGCGAGAGGGCAAAGTCGCCGCCGATGGGCTGGCGAATCCGGAGGCCGTAGAGGGCCCGGGTCAGATTGTAGACGATGGTGTTTGTGATCGTGCCGTCGTACTTGTAGCGCCGGTAATAGGGGGCCACGAAGTCGTAGCCCCGTTCGAGGACAGGCTCGGCCAGGTTCCGAATCCATTCGGGCGTGACGGACCGCAGGTCGGCGTCCAGCAGGACGCAGGCCTGGGCGTGCAGGAACTCGGCCGCCTCCAGGATGGCTCGGACGGCCGTCCCCTTGCCAGGTAGACCCCGGTAGATGGTCACCAGCGTCTCGACGTTATAGGAATCGACTCGGACCTCCTCGGCCGCCTCCCGGGTGTCGTCGACCGACCCACCGTCGGCGACCATGACCAGGCCGAGGCGGTCGGGAAAATACGTCTGGAGGCCTTGGACGGCCGTCTGGAGGACGTGCCCGACGGTCGCCGCCGTGTTGTAGGACGGGATGCCGACGACGATGTCGGCCCGGCCCAGACGTTCAAGCCGCCGGCGGGCCGAATCCCGGAGGGCCGTCGAAAACCGCATGATCCGCCTCTGGCTTCAGATGCAAGATAGGGATGCGGGCCACGGGATGCAAGATGCGGGATGCAGGATGCGGGTCTGTCTCCGAACGCCGGTGTCGTCCGGTGCGTTTGTACAATATACCCATAGAGCGACATGCCTCGGAAGCCTCAAACCGACGGAGGACGAATCATGAGACGATCGGCCATCCTACTCTTGTTCTTGATGACCGTCGTGGGAACGCCTCTGGCGACGGCGCAGGAAGCCCGCCGGCCGACGCCGCCTGAAAAGCCGACGGAAAAGCCGGCCGTCGAGAAAAAGCCCCTCATCCCGACTGAGGACAAGCTCTCCGTCACTCAACATACTGTTCGACTGGCCGATGGCCAGGTCTTACGGTATACGGCCACGGCCGGTCACTACGTCCTGCGGGACGAGGACGGCACGCCCAAGACGGCCATCTTTTTCATCGCTTACACGCGGGACGACGTGACGGACAAGTCTCGACGGCCCATCACGTTTGCCTTCAACGGCGGGCCCGGCTCTTCGTCGGTCTGGCTCCACATGGGTGCCTTCGGCCCCCGGCGGGTCCGGATGACCGACGAGGGGGCGGCCCTCCCGCCGCCGGGTTCTTACGCCGACAATCCGTATACGCTCTTGGACGTCACGGACCTCGTCTTCATCGACCCGACGACGACCGGTTACAGCCGGGCCGAGCCGGGTCAGGAGGCCAAGCAGTTCCACGCGTACGAGGCCGACATCGAGTCGGTCGGGGAGTTTATCCGTCTGTACACGACCCGCTTCCAGCGGTGGACCTCGCCGAAATATCTGGCCGGGGAGAGCTACGGGACGACCCGGGCGGCCGGCCTGGTCCGCTACCTCCAGGACCGCCACGGCATGTACTTCAACGGCGTGATCCTCGTCTCGTCGATCCTGAACTTCCAGACGGCCCGCTTCGACGTCGGCAATGACCTGCCTTACATACTCTTCCTACCGACCTATACGGCCACGGCGTGGTACCATAAGAAACTGCCGGCCGACCTCCAGGCCGACCTTCGCCGGGCGCTCGAAGAGGCTCAGCGCTTCGCAGAGACTGACTACACGCTGGCCCTCATGAAGGGCGACGACCTGACGGAGGCCGAGCGCCGGGACCTCGCCGCCCGACTGGCCCGCTACACGGGCCTCTCGGAGGACTACATCCAGAAGTCGAACTTGCGGGTCCCCATCTTCCGGTTTGTCAAGGAGCTCCTGCGGGACCGTCGCCTTACCGTCGGACGCCTGGACACGAGGTTCACAGGCATGGACCGAGACGCCGCCGGCGAGACCTTCGAGTTCGACCCGAGTTATGCCGTCATTCAAGGCGCCTTTACGGCGGCCCTCAACCACTACGTGCGGTCCGAGTTGAAGTATGAAAGCGACCTCATCTACGAGATCCTGACGAACCGGGTCCGACCCTGGCGGTTCGAGCCGGCCGAGAACCGCTACCTCAACGTGGCGGAGTCCCTGCGGGCGGCCCTGACGCAGAATCCCCACCTGCGGGTCTTTGTCGCCAGCGGGTACTACGACCTGGCGACGCCCTTCTTTGCGACGGACTACACCCTCCGACACATGAGCCTGGAGCCACCCCTGCGGAAAAACATCGAGGTCCACTCCTACGAGGCC
>JAUQPV010000254.1 GCA_030550225.1 Acidobacteriota bacterium
CCTCCAGGGCCGGCTTCAAGACCCGGCGAGGCCCTTCGGGACAGTACTCGCTTAGATAAATGGCCGCCAAGAGGCCTGCCGGCAGGGCCAGGCCCAGGGCGATCCCCGTCGTCAGTAAGGTCCCAATCGCCAGGGGGAGGATGCCAAAGTGTTTTTCCGCAAACAGCGGCGTCCACTGTGTATCCGTCAAGAATTCCCGAATCGAGACGACCCGAAAGAAGGCGACCGTCTCGAAGATCAGGACGGCGACGATCCCCCCCGTCGTCAGGACCGCCACGGAAGCACAGACGGCCAGACTGCCTTCTAACAGCTTCTCGCCCCACCGGCGGCGCCGCACGGCCACCCGCCGGGGTACGTCCTCAACCTGTACATGCATCGTCTACCTCCGAAAGCCGCACCGGCCCCTGGGGTCACCCCGCCGACGGGGCTCCTTCACCGCCTCACTGCCTTACTGCCCATCTGAGGAGAAGGGGGGCGCCCGGACCCAGGGGCGGCCCGAGACGCACCTACGCATGGAGGGTCGCTCGCTTGTTCTCCGACACGCAAGGGCGGGGAAGGACTGGAACTGGGTGGCTACGGATTCTTCTCCGCCTGCTCCCGGAGCAGAAGGTCCTTTAAGGACACGCCGACCTGCGAGCCGTGACCCCCGAAGACCGACCCGTATACGCGTCGCTGGAACCGCCGCAGAGCCAAGCGGTAGACCTCATCGGTCAACGGGATGTAGCCGACTTCCCGGACCAGCGATCGGGCGTTCGACGGCGTCAGGTAAAACTCGACAAAGGCCCGGACCTCCGGCCGCTCGACGGCCTTCTTGCTGACGTAGATGAAAATAGGTCGGGACAGGGGCTGATAGGTCCCGTTCATCACGGTCTCAAAGGTCGGCTGGACGCAACCCTTGCCGTTGTCGACGGCGACCAGCTTGAGCTTGTCCTTATTCTGCTCATAGTAGGCGACTCCGAAGAACCCTAAGGCTAAGCGGTCCGACGCCACGCCCTGCACGAGCACGTTGTCGTCCTCGCTGGCCATGTAGTCGCCCCGGCTACTGTGTTCCTTGCCCACGATGGCCTCGGTGAAGTAGTCATAGGTCCCGGAGTCCGTACCCGGCCCGTACAGATGGATCTCCTCGTTCGGCCAGTCGGGCCGCACCTGATTCCACCGGGTGATCCGACCCTGAGCTTCCGGCTCCCAAACCTTCTTGAGTTCCTGGACGGTCATGCAGGTCGCCCACGTGTTCCTGGGGTTCACGACGACGGCCAAGCCGTCAAAGGCGACGGGAAGCTCGATGTAGTCGATGCCGTTCTGCCGACAGAGCTCGACCTCCGATGGCTTGATGGGCCGAGAGGCGTCGCTGATATCCGTCTCACCCCGGCAGAACTTTTTGAAACCGCCGCCCGTGCCCGAGATGCCGACGGTCACCTTGACGCCGGGATGCCTCTTCTGGAACTCCTCGGCCATCGCCTCCGTGATGGGGAACACCGTGCTGGAGCCGTCGACCAGGATGGTCCCCGACAGCTTCGGGGCCTGACCCCGAACGGGAGCAATCAGTCCGACGGCCAGCAACCCAAATCCCAAGAAAGTCATCCATCTTCGGCTTCGCATCATCAACCTCCTATAGGAGCGCAGACGTCCTCGTCTGCGGCAGACGTCCCGCCTGCGGCAGGCCTCCTGGGCCGGAGTGCAGACGCCCCGTCTGCGGGAACGCAGACGTCCCCGCCTGCCGGAGGCCTCTGGACTGCCTGGACCCGATCGTAGGCCGCCCCCATTAATAGCCCGTTAAAGCCAGGTTAAGGCTGGGTTAAGAGCGGGGATGGGCAAGCCGGCAGGTCGGCAGTCGGCAGATAGGAGCAGGCCTCTGGCCTGCGGGAGCGTAGGCGTCCCCGCCTGCGGGAATGTAGGCGTCCCCGCCTGCGGGAGCGTAGGCATCCTCGACTGCGGGAGCGTAGGCGTCCTCGCCTGCGGGAGTGCAGACGTCTCGTCTGCGGGAATGCGACCTCCATCTTCCGAACACCGGGAGTCATCCCGGTGTCCCCCTGTCCTGGCGCCGCCGGTGACGGCGGCGTCCATCCTATCGGAACACCGGCAGTGATGCCGGTGTTAACCTCAGAGAACCGGCAGTCATGCCGGTGTCCGCCTCAGGAGCCGGCCGGGATGCCGGCGTCAGTCCCGCGTTGATCACGACCAGTAGCACTTCCCCATGCGCCGTTCGCCACTCACCGTTTGCCCTTTGCCCTTTTCTTCGGGGGCTGGGGGGTCTTTCTCCAGTCGGCAGGGTCACGACTTGGGTGAGTCTATTGGTCCATGGTCCGTGGTCTATGGCCTGTGACCTATCACTGGTGGAGGTTGACGCCCGCCGTCGGGAGGATTAGGATCAAAAAGGAGTCACTCAGAGGGCGCGCCTGTAGCTCAGTTGGATAGAGCGTTGGCCTCCGGAGCCAGAGGTCGGGGGTTCGAATCCCTCCAGGCGCGCCATTCTTTTATGGATCAGCGCCGTTCGGTCCGTGAAAACCCGGATGGATTCAGCCTTTCTGACCCTTCGGAGAGGACGGTTCTTCAAGCAAAGGGCAGTTTGGCAATTCGGCCGTTCGGGAGTTCGGCAGAGAGTCCCAAAGGCCCGGGGCGTGCCCCTTTCCTATGCAGGGACCTATCGGCCGACCTGCTTACCTGCCTATCTGCCATGAGCCAGCATTTGTAGATGGGGCGTTAGCTCAATCTGGCAGAGCACCGGACTCTTAATCCGGGGGTTGCAGGTTCAACTCCTGCACGCCCCACCACGTTTTGCCTTCCCCCGTAGGCAAAACTCGTAGCGTAAACATCAGCCCTTCTGAATAAAACCACCCCAAATGGGGCAATCTTGGAAAATTTTGGCAGAGTCTGCCAAAATGGGTAGAAAAGCAGCCCGCCATGCGGCAGAGTCTGCCCCGGACCCCGGATAAAACGGCTCCCGTACGTGCAAAACCGTTCCGGGGAGGGATCGGGCTGGAGATGAGCCAAAAGGGCGTCCGGCCCCCCGGCTCCCAGAAGCCGTGGACGACGATGCCCTCGGGAAGCTCGATGGAGAGGGGCAGGCCCTCCACCCAGGCGACGGCCGCCCGCCGGAACGCCTGGGAACAGGAACGCCACGGCGTTGGCCTCGTCGGGGTCGGCAAACCGTGGGAACCAATCATTGCCCCCGGCCGACTCCCAGCCGGCGACCCGGGGGCGCCAGGCCCGAAACTACGCCCCGGGACCGGGCCATCGTGCTCCTGGCCTACCGGCACGGCCTCCGGCCTCTGAGGTCGGCCTCCTCCGCCAGGCCGACGTCGACCGGCACCGGATTCGGATCCGGCGCCTCAAGGGGTCGCTCGCCGGGGAGCACCCCCTCCGGCCCGACGAGGTCCGGGCCCTGCGGGCCTGGCTCCGGCGTCGGCGGGACGCCGCCCCCTGGTTGTTTCCGTCCCGCCGGGGGCCATCTTCCGGAAGACGCTGGACGTCATCATGAAGCGGGCCGGGGCCCAGGCCGGCCTGCCCCCGGAGAAGCGGCATTTTCACGTCCTCGAGCACTCCATCGCGACGCACTTAGCGACGTCAAAAGCGGGGGGGTTGGTGGGAGCGCCCCCGGGGACGGCCGGGACTCGGGAAGCCGGAAGTCCTTTTCCGGAGAAACGGGAAATCGGTGAGACGGAGAAGCGGATCGATGCGGCGTCTCATCGGATGGCTGTTCCTGCCTGTCTTCCTGACGGTCGCCTGCACTCATACGCTTCAGACGGACCCGACCCGGCCGGGGACCCTGCCGGGTCTTGGGCGGCGGCTGGACGGGAAGGACCTGAAGGTCATCCGCACGGACGGCACGGAGGTCCGGGTCCCGAGGGCCCGGGTCACGGCCGAAGGTGTCGGAGACATCTCGTGGAGCGAGATCCGGGCCGTGGAATACCGGGACCGCGGCCGGGGCGCCTTAGAGGGCCTGGGGATCGGGGCCGGGGCCGGCCTGGCTGGGGCCATCGTGCTGGGTATAATTGGCGCCTCATCGTCGTGTACCCCCTCTAGCAGCTGTCTCATCAGTACGCCTGAGGGGGGATTCCTTTTCGGCTTTTTGTTCGGTTCGATTATTTTCATTCCCATAACCAGTGGGGTAGGCTTGCTGGTC
>JAUQPV010000255.1 GCA_030550225.1 Acidobacteriota bacterium
ACAAAGAAAGTCAGGGAACATCTTTCGGAACGCCGGGAGTCATCCCGGTGTCATCTTAGAGAACCGCCCGTGATGGCAGTGCCGACCTTTGCTCGACGCCCTCTGCCCTTTGCCCTCTTCTGCGCGGCGCGACCCCAGGTTCAAAGAAGCCGGCTTCTGAGAAGAAGGAGGAACCAGGCCAGCATCAGGCCCGTCAGGATCAGGCCCTCGACGGTCCATCGAATCCCCGGGAATCGGAACATAGCCAGGAACGTCAGCAGGGGTCCGCTCCAGTAGACCAGACCCGGCAGGACGCCGAGGAGTCGAAGGACGATCGGGTCGGTCCGCAGGTGGCCGAGACCCGCCAGGAGGGTCGCCGGGACCAAGAGGGCCAGGGCCTCGGCGGGCTTCCAGAGGGCCAGACCCAGGGGGACCAGGAGTCGTCCCCATCGGATGACCGGATGGGCCGGGGCCGTTCCAGCGAGGATCCCGTAGAGAATCCCAAGGACGACCAGGTCCCACCCCAAGGCCGCTCTGCTGAGGACCCAAGACCCGAAGACCCAGTAAGCTGGGTCCCGGTCTGGGGTGGACCCCAGCGGCGTCTCGACGACTTGAAGGAGCCAGCGGGCATAGCGGTCCAGACGTTCGACAGACGCTTCCTCGATGTGATCCGACGGGCTGTGGTAGGCCGGATAGAATCGAGCGAAGGAGGCGTCCGCCACGAAGATGGACGGGACGCCGACCCGTGAGAAGGGGGCGTCGTCGCTGGCGAAGGGAATCCGCACGTTCCGGACGGCCCATTGGTATGGATAGCTCAAGTAGGGATCTCCAAATCGAGGCGTCAGGCCGGCCGCCCGGGCCGTCCGCAGGACGTGCCGGAGAAGCCACGCCGGAGCCAAGGGATGCGCCTCCGACGTCAAGCCCCAGGGGTACCGGAACGTGTGGAAACACGTGGTCCCCCGGGGCCAACCGACCATCTCGAGGCTGACGTGACCGATGAGTCGAGGAATGCGCTCGGCGTTACCAGTAGCGTAGCGGTGGGCGTAAACGGTCGAACCCAACAGGCCGGCTTCCTCGCCGTCCCAGAAGCCCAGGACGACCGGCGTCGGGGGCGCATGTCGGGACCAGTAATCGGCCAGGGCCAAGAGGAGTCCCACGCCCGTAGCGTTGTCCAGGGCGCCTGGGCTCCCAGGCACGGTGTCATAATGTGCACTGAACAGCCAGGCCGGCGTCCCGGCCGGCTCAGGCCATACAGCGACGACGTTGACGTACCGTTGGACCCCGACGGTGAAGGGCTGGACCTGGACCCACCATCCCGGCAGAGCCGTCAGCGTTTCGACGATATAGGCTTGCGCTCGGTCGTGGGCCGCCGAGCCGGGCACGCGGGGTCCGAAGGCGGTCAGTCGGGCCGCATGACGCCATGCGACCGTCCCCAGGGCCGCCTCAGGCCCTGACCCGACCGGACTGACGTCCATGAGCATCCCCCATCCGATGAAGCCCAAGGCGATTCCCAGTATCATGACGAGGTGACGAGCCATGATCCGGAGCAGGCGGCCTCGCCGCCAGAAGACCGGCGACGGGGACCCCTAAGCCCTCGCCCCCATCGGGACGAATTGGGTCCTGGCTCATGGCTGATAGCTCATGGGGCCGACCCGTGAGCCATGACCCATGAGCCCATGGGCCCAAGGGAGGCCTGCCATGACGTCGTTAGTCTACTTGGTCCGTCACGGAGAGGCTACATCTGAGGCCGAGGACCCCCGGCGGCCCCTGACGGCGGAGGGCCGCCAAGAGGTCACCCGCATCGCCGAACACCTGGGCCGGCTCCGCCTGCCGGTCCAACGCATCGTGCATTCGGGCAAGCTTCGGGCTCAACAGACGGCCGAAATCCTGGCCCGCTACTTGACGCCGACGTCCGTCGAGGCTGTCGAGGGCCTGGCACCTCTGGACGACCCGGCCCGGGCTGTCGAACTCATCGATGCGGCGCCGGGCCCGCTGATGCTGGTCGGCCATCTGCCCCACCTTTCCCGGCTGGCGTCGAGGCTCCTCGGCGTGGACCGGGAAGTCGTGGCGCCCCTACCGGGCGGCGGGGTCCTGTGCTTGACCCATGGGGAGGCAGGCTGGCAGATCGGATGGCTGTTGACGCCGGCCCTCGTCGGTGGGACCTGAAAGGGCCGTCCCCTTGGTCCCGTCCCATCCGGCGGCCTATGCTATAGGGCAATAGGGCAGTAAGACAATAAGGCAATGGGGCATGGGCAGTAGGCAGATAGGCAACAGGTTTTCTTACTGCCTTATTGCCTTACCTGCCTACCTCCCACTGCCGAGCGCCTCATGCGGATCATCCCATGTTTCGAGACCGACGGCTTCTCATCCTGTTCCTGATCATCCTATCCCATCTGATCGGCTTTGGGATCATCATCCCCTTTCTGCCGTTATATGCGACGCGTCTGGGTGCCTCGCCCTGGCAGGTCGGCTGGCTCTTCGCCTCGTATTCCATCGCCCAGATGCTGGCCTCGCCCTTCTTGGGAGAGCTATCCGACCGCTACGGTCGGCGGCCCATTCTAATGGCCAGTCTGTGGACGACCGCACTGAGCTTCGTGATCTTGGCCCTGGCCGACCGGCTGTGGCTCCTGTTTGCGGCCCGCATCATCGACGGCCTCGGGGGTGCCAGCATCCCGACGGTCCGGGCCTACATCGGGGACGTCACGGAACCCCAGGACCGGGCGCGGGCCTACGGGCTTCTGGGCGCCGCCTTTGGGATCGCCCTCGTGCTGGGGCCAGCCTTGAGCGGTCTGCTGGCGCACTGGGGGCCGGCCGTCCCGGCATGGGGCGCGGCGGTCCTGAGCCTCGGGGCCCTCGGGGCGACCTGGCTGTGGCTCCCCGAGACGGTCCACCGGGCGAGCGCCCGGACGACCTATCGCTGGTCAGACCTCGGACAGGTCCTTCGTCAGCCGGTCGTCGGCTACCTGCTGATCACGGACTTCCTCTACTGGAACGCTTCGACGGCCTATCAGACGACGTTCCCCCTATTCGGGCAAGCCCGTTTTCATTTGAACGTCTCCCAAGTCGGCTATCTGTTTGCCCTCATCGGGGCCTTGGGCATCCTGATGCAGTTGTACCTGGTCGGTCCCATCGTGCGACGCATCGGCGAGCGGGCGGCCTTGACGTACGGGTTCGTCCTGATGGGCCTGGGCTTGGTAGGCATCGGTTTCACGCATCGTCTGGGGACGTTCGTGGCGTGGGTCTTCCCGACGGCCCTGGGGGCCAGTCTGGGCCTGCCGTCGTTGATCGCCCTCATCAGCCAGACAGGAGCGCCTGAAAATCAGGGCCGGATTCAAGGCGTCTCGAGTAGCTTGGAGAGCCTCGCCCGGATCGCCGGTCCGGTATGGGGCAATGGCCTGTTCCAGTGGGTCGGCCTGGGCGCGCCCTACGCCTCAGCTGGCTTGCTTATGCTGGCGACGGGCACCTGGGCGGGCTACGTGTTGGCCGCTCGGTGGGGGGGCGTCGGCCGGTGGGCCCTCCGACAGTTGGGTGGTAAGGCGATGCGGCAATAGGGTAGGTAGGCTATTCGCTGTACGGCTTTAAGGGTCGGGGATGACGGATTCGAATTGGAGATTGCGGATTTTGGGGATGGGGGTGGCCTTAAATTGATAAATTGAGGGGTAGAGCCTCTTTCAAGAACCCACACCGAACCCCGATTTCTCGAAGGCCCGGAAAGGCCCAAGAAACCAGGATTCTTACGAACCGAACGGCTATGTTCATTTCCAATTCGCAATCCGCAATTTATGATTCTTCTCGTTGGATTTGGCGGTGGGGGCTCCTCGTCCTCGCCGGGCTGTTGTCCTACGGGGTCGCCTGTGGCAAGAAGGGTCCGCCACTCCCGCCCCTGCCGCAAATTCCGTCGGCCCCTTCCGATTGGGGCCTCCGATGCGTCGGTCCGGCCTGCGGCCTCTGGATGGTCCCGCCGGACCGGAATACGGACGGCTCCCAGCCGGTCCGCATCGGATGGGTCCTGCTGGTCGCCGACGGGGCGGCGCCGCCCTTCGAGCCCGAACAGGCCGTCGCCGCCTGGCGGTTCTCGCCGGCGGACGTCCGTCCGGACGGTCGCATCTGGTGGGGCGCTTTGA
>JAUQPV010000256.1 GCA_030550225.1 Acidobacteriota bacterium
GGAGCCGTACGTCATCCGCCTGGGGGGCTGGACCCTGGAGCGGTACCTCCGGGAAGCCCCGGAACACGCCCGGTGGGAATTCGCCTACGGGGAGGTCGTCGTGTATTCGCCGGCATCGGCTGAACACCAAGATCAGATAGGCTTTCTGTATTGGCTTTTGCGGGGATACTGCGAGGCGAAGGCTTGGGGAGAAGTCTTGACGGGGCCGGCGGCGGTCCAGTTATCTCCCGAAGTCACGCGGGAGCCGGACCTGTTCGTCCTGGCGCCGGAGGACGTCCCCCAGGCTCGGGGGAGCCCCTTGAAGGTCCGGCCCGTCCTGGTCGTCGAGGTGACCAGTCCCTCGACCCGGACGATCGACTTGGTCGAGAAGGCCCAAGACTACGCACGGGCGGGGATTCCCGAGTACTGGGTCGTGGACGCCGAGCGGGGCGAGGTCGTCGTCCATCGGCGACACAAGGGTATTTACAAGAAGACCGTCATGACGGGGGGTCGGCTGGAGAGTCAGGCCGTCCCAGGCTTCTGGCTGGACGTCGGGTGGGTCCTGCAGTGGCCCCTACCCCCCGTTGCCGATTGCCTTCGGAAGGTGACGGGATGAGCCTGGCGATCACGGGGGGTCGAACGGTACACGGAGGACCATCGACCATGGACCTGCCCAGGGAGAGCGAATCGCCTTGTCTCGGCCTGTGAGAATCCGGATGCCCTTGGCCTTTCCGACCCCTGGCGGGCAAGGCCGCTCTGACGCCATTCCCACGGACTGAACAGCTCTATCATCTTCCCTTTACGAATCGGACTCTGGGCTCAGGGATGGCGGAAACGGTTTCGAAGGCCGTCTGTCTGATATCTGCCCTGGCGGCCGTCTCGGCATTGAGCTTCTTGGCGAAGCCTGTCGTTCCGGCCATGCCCTTCCTGGTAGGCGTGGCCCTGGCTGGCGGATTCCTCCTGGGTCGCTTCTTCCGAGAACGGGGCTGGGTGCCGTGGTTGGGCCTCCTGTATATGGTCCCAGGCCTCTTTTATACGGCCTTCCGCGTAGCCTACTTCCCCTTTCTGCCGTGGCTGGCCGGCGTCTTGGGCGTGGTCCTGGCCGGTTCGGACGTCCGGCGGTGGTACGTACCGACGGCCTGGAAGGTGCCGATCGCCCTGTGGGCTCTCACGGTCGCCCTGTCGTGGCCCGTCGTCGTCCTCCGGGAGCTGGACTTTGCGCCGGGCTTGACCCTGTCCCTTCGTCTGGCGGGTAACGGCGTCGGGACGCCCCACACGGTGACGGTCGGGATGAGCCTCTTCTTCCCGATCTTATTTATCGTGGGTTTTCTCTGGGTCGACGACCTGTTCTATCGATTTGGGCATCGTCCGATAGACGACTTCCGACGCTGGGTCCTGATGCCCCTGGGCGTTTCTTTCCTCCTAACGGTCCTCGTCGCCGCCGTGCAGAGCTTCTGGGACGTGCAGTTCATGAATCGACCCCGATGGGTCGGCCTGCGAGTGGCCTCAGGCGGGCTCCTGGACCCCAACCCCCTGGGCCTCATTTCGGCTTTGGCCGGGCCGAGTCTCCTGGCGGCGGTCGGGCCGGTCCGGTCGTGGGCGGGCCGGGCGGGTTTCTTGATCGGCCTGGGAGCCGTCGGATTTGGGGTCCTGGCCTCAGGGTCCCGTAATGCGTTTGGGTTGGCCCTGATGGCCCTCGCCTGGTCGGTCTGGGTCCCTGCCGGGACGACTCGGCGGACTCGGCTCCGCTGGATCGGGGCGGGCCTCGTCGGGGTCGCCGGGGCGGCGGGTTTACTGATGGCCGCCTATTTCCTTCGGGATACCCCGCTGTACCGGGTCGTCACCCGGCTTCCGGCGGTGCGGGATTGGGGGAACGTACCGGATGTCCTGGTGACGCAACTCGCCGACCGGATCCCCTTTTATCGGGTCACGGGCGCCATGCTCCGAGAGGTCCCCCTGACGGGCATCGGAGTCGGGACCTACTACGTCTTGGTCAGCGACTACGGTCTACGGTTGTTGGGCGACCCCCTGCACTTTGACAACGCCCAAAACTGGTACCTCCATCAACTGGCCGAGCTGGGGATTCTGGGCAGTCTCGGATGGGTCCTCTGGATGGCTGGATTCATCCGAAGCGTGCTCCTTCGGTCGCCGTCGGCGGAAGCTCGTCGGCCGGCAGCGATCCTGAAGGGTACCCTTGTCCTCTTTGGGGTCTCGTCTCTCATCGGGGCCCACGCCCAAGACGGGGCCGTCTGGATGACCTTCTGGGTCCTCGCGTTTTGGGCCGCCCGGCTGGTGGGGCTCGAGGCCGACACGACTCCCGGGTCGGCAACCTCGCGGAAGGTTTGGGCTGGGGTCGGCGGTCTGGCCCTGCTCTATGCCGGCGCGCAGGCCTACGTCGGCCTGCATCATTTGCGACCGCCCTTCCGGGCCGCCGCCGTCGGCTGGGGTTACACGTATGGCTTCTACGGTCCCGAGCGGAACCCGGCCGTCGGGCCTTTCCGGTGGACCCGCGAACGGGCCGTGACGGTCTTGCCTACGGCGGGGCGCTTCCTGAAGTTGACCCTATTCGCCCATCATCCGGACATTCCGGCCCGACCCGTCCGGGTCCGGGTCTGGCTGGACGACCGGTGCGTCTTGGACGAGACTTTGCGGAATTCAGCCATCCATGTCCGGTACGTTCCGCTCCCGACGGACCGACCCCGCGTAGCCCTCACGATTCGGGTCAGTCGTACGTGGCGGCCGGCGGACTACGGGCTGGCCGACCGCCGACGGCTCGGCGTCGGCGTCGCCGACTGGGAATTCATAGGGAATGGCGAATAGCGAGTGGCAAATAGCGAATAGTGAGTAGCGAATGGCGAATGGGGAGATATTATCCGCCGTTCGCCATTTGCAAAACCATGCCTCTCGGGCGGTGGGGAGGGTCGTCCCGATACAATTCTTACGAACCGAACGGCTCTGATAAGACGTCTATGCTCAGCGGGCTCGGGCGGCGACCCGGGCGATCCAGAAGAGGACGCCGACCCCAAGGACGAGGGTGATCACGAACAGCCAGAAGCTTCCCCATTCCCCCCGGACAGGTACCTGCGCCAGGTCGACCCAGGCCCGTAGCTCGTGGAACTGCACGACTTGGCGGGCGATGGCGTTCGACCCGAGGACGAAGGTCTGACCCACCAGGACGGCTCCGCCGGTCCAGGGTCCCGGCCGCCAGGCGTAAGCCAAGGCCAGGAGGACGGTCAGGGGCAGGCTCCCACCGGCCAGGAGCCACAGCGCTCGCGGTACCTTGTCGGCCACCGTCGGGGCGTAGCCGAGGCCGGCCAGCCCATAGATGAGTCCGCCGAGGACGTACAGGACCGGCACGATGCGCCGGACCGCCTGACGATAGTCCATCTCCCGTCGGAACCATTCGCCGTCCAGAACCAAGAAGGCCCCGACGGTCCCGAAGGCCATCCCGGCCATGAGGCCGAAGCGTCGAAGTGCTTCGGGGTCCCAGTGGAAGTACCGCCCGTGGACGGCGCCGGCCGAT
The DNA here is from genome assembly GCA_030550225.1 of Acidobacteriota bacterium. Taxonomy (GTDB): domain Bacteria; phylum Acidobacteriota; class HRBIN11; order HRBIN11; family HRBIN11; genus HRBIN11. The sequence goes on from JAUQPV010000256.1 coordinate 3,503, forward strand.
GCCGTCGCCAGGAAGATGTCGGACCACCTCTCCGGTCGGACCGTCAGCGTCAGGGCCGCCGAGAACGTCAGGCCGATCCACGTCAGCAGGACCGTCGCCACGGCGGCCGCCGCCACGGGCCACCGCCCGAAGGCCGCCAAGTAGACGGCATAGTAGCCCACGATGAGAAGCGGGATGACGATGAACCAGAACCAGGCCTGGAGGATCGTCGCCGGATAGAAAAACTGCGGATACAGCGTCTGGATGAACAGGAGGGGTACGATCCCGGCATTGATGCCGAAGGCCATGAAGAAGGGCATCGCCTGAAAGAGCCGTCCGCCTACGGGAGACCCGAGCAGGTGCAGGACCAGGGCCGTCGGCAGGCCCGCCAGCCACAGGTTCATGAAGACCATGTGCAAGAAGAAGCCGAAGACCTTCAAAGCAAACAAAATCCACGGCGGGACAGGCAGTCCCAGTGGGTCAGGTCCGGGAATCGGTGCCACTATCCACCTCCACGATCGGTGCCAGTATTACCGGTATTAAATGTTGGGTAGGAGCGCAGACGTCCCCGTCTGCGGGAGCGCAGACGTCCCCGTCTGCGGGAGCGCAGACGTC
>JAUQPV010000257.1 GCA_030550225.1 Acidobacteriota bacterium
AGGGAGAAAGAAGCTCTGGATCGAGGCCCTCACCCTGCCCTCTCCCCCAGGGGGAGGGTTTTGAGACGAGTTCATAGCCGTTCGGTCCGAGAGAATGACGTCGGGACGGCCTTTCCCATCGCCCGGAAAGCACGATTTTTCAAAGTGACGGAGTGACGAGCAACGGTCTCGGGGCGGTCGGCCGAGCGGAAAGGGCATAGAGCAAAGAAAGGCATAGAGTAGATACTCTTTGCCCTTTGCTTGAAAAATCGTCCTCCCTGAGGGGTCGGAAAGGCTAAATCCATACGGGTTTTCATGAACCGAACAGCCCTGTTATGATAAAAAAGAATAGGCTTAAAACAAGTGTCTCGGAGCCTACTCGTGCCGGGCTTAGCTTGGGCTGACGTGGACGGACACTTGACTCAGAAGGAGCGATAATGAATAGACAGTTTGGTTCGATGAAAACGGCAAGAGGATTGGGTCCAGAGATCCCTTGCAAGGCACGATGGGTAGGGTGCAGTATGGCGGGTTCCTATCGTGAAGGCGTGACAAAACCTTGTTTCTTTCCCTGGGGGACTCGATGGGTCGGCGGGGCTTTACGACCCTGGAACTCTTGGTCGTCCTGGCCCTGATGGCTCTTTTCTTGCTGGCCGCCATGCCGGCCCTCGTGCGGTTTTACCAGACCTATCAGCTCCGGACGGCGGCCAGTCAGGTCCAGATTCATATGCGCTTAGCCCGGTACCTGGCCGTCAAGCAGAAGACGCCCTATCGGGTCCGGATCTTTCCCGAAACGGACGGCGCGGCGCCCAATTCATACGTCGTCGAACGTCTGGACGGAAGCGGATGGACCCCCTTGCCCGCCTATCGATTTTCGTTCGCCCGCGGGGGCATCCGGATTCTGGAGGGGAGCGTCGTCGAAGTCCGATTCGACACCTTCGGTGGGGCGACGACGATAGGAGGCTCGGGTGCCGGTCTCATCTTTCTACAGGGCCGGTACCGGTTGGCTGAGATTGCCGTCAGTCCGGCGGGGGCGATTGAGATCACGGAGCGATGAGCTGGGAGAAAGAGGCGGAGGAGTTTGGGGTATTGGCCTCCGGTCGGGGCTTTTCCCTGGTCGAGGCCCTGGTCGCTATGGTGATCCTCATCGTCGGGGTCCTGGGCCTCGTGACGATGTTCGTCTACGCGACTCGCATGGGGGTCCGGGCTGGGCAAATGTCGGTCCTGAATCACCTGGTGGCCGAGAAGATCGACCAACTCAGGAGCCTGGATTTTGACCATCCGGACCTGAGTCCGGGTATCCATCCGGCGATCGCCCCGGTCGGCTGTACCTTAGAGTGTTATTATCCGGTCCCGGGCTTTTCGGCCGACTGGTCCCTGCGGTGGGTCGTCACGGCGAACGCGCCGGAGCCGAACATGAAGACGGTCGTCGTCGAGGCCGGTTATCAGGTTCGGTACGACAGCGCTGGGAATCGGCTTCCGCTCCCACGCGGGGCGGTCCTCGTGCGACACGTCACGTTCTTGGCCCGGTGAGAGCCACGGGGTGGTGGGATGAAACGGGGTTCAGCCGACGGCTTTACCCTCGCTGAGATGCTCGTCTCGATGGTCATCTTCCTGTTCCTGCTGATGGCCCTCTATTCGATCCTGACTCAATCCCAATGGCTCCGCTTTCGGAACGACCGCCGGGTCAACATCCAGGACAATGCCCGCATCGCCTTGGAACTGATGGAGCGGGACTTTCGGATGATCGGATACGGCGTCCCGACCGGCTTCCAAGTCAATGGAACGATCCGATGGACGCCGGCGATCTTTTATGCGACGGACACGGCCGTCGGCTTCCGGGCCGAGGTCGATAACGGCCATACGGTCCTGACCCGGTCGGCGACGTCGTCAGGCGGGGGTACGGACCGGCTATACGTAGAAGACGTCCGGTACTACACGAGCCGTTGCGGCGGGTCGACGTGGCCCTTGGTCGTCATGGCCCATCGGAAACGGTGGGAACCGGTCCGATGTACGGGGGTCGACGCTCTCGGCAATATCCTTTACATTAGTCCCGGCGTGACCGACGGCGTCTTTCTGGCGGCCAAAAGCGAAGTCGTCACCATCGAGCAGGTTTATTACTGGTATGCGCCTAACTCGGATTACCCCTTTGGGACCCTGTACAGGCAAGTCCAGACGACCTTTCTACCCGACGACAGCTTTCCGCCGTCGAACTCCGACTGGTCGACCCTGGCGACTCACATCTCGTCGCTGACCTTCCAGTACCTGGACGCCCAAGGGAATTCCCTACAGCCACTCCCCTTGGATGCGGCTCAGCGGGCCCGCGTGGCCCGCATCGTGATCACGTTGGTCGCTACCGACCGGGCCGGACCGATGCAGGCCCTCCAGAGCGTCCGCCTGCGGACGGAGGTCCGGATCCGGAACGACCCGATGTAAGACCGGGTTTCGTGACGTCATGATGGCGTGACGACGTGATAGGGACTGGAAAAAGTAAGTTGCCGATGCCGAATGGACAAGGGCATCCCTGTCCCTTCGTCACTCTATCGCTTCGTTACTTTGTGCTATGTGGTATAGCCAGTCTTTGAGACTCGTTCGATGGGTCGGGCCCAACCGGCGGGGGAACGCCCTCGTCGCCACCATGCTCGTCATGACGGTCTTGGTGCTCCTGGGCTTTGCGATGGTCATCCAGGGCGACACGGAGGGCCTCATCGCCGTCAACGAGCAGGACCACATGAAGGCCCTGAGCCTGGCCGAGGCAGGTCTCCAGTGGGCGAAGCGGCGGATCCTGGATGCCGCTGTCAGTACGGCCACCTTCACGGCCCTCCTGCAGGGTCCCAGCGTGCCAGCCTGCATGGCGGTCCCGGGTCGATGTACCCATCTCTTGGGACTTCGGGACCTGAGCCTGAACGAGGTGACGGAGTTCAACCGGCTTAATGAGGACACGGCCTCGGCCGTCGTCTTCCGGGACTTCGACGGTGACGGGACGCCCGAAAAGTACGAGGCTGTCCGCATCCGGGACGACGAGGACCGGGGCCTCGTCTACGTGCGCATCGACGACAACTACGACGAGGACCCCCTGCCGAATAACCCCCTCGATGACCGAGATCGCCGCATCCGCGTGACGGTCATCGCCGAGTACCCCATCTTCGTGGACGCCAACGGCGTCCAGCTCGGCGTGACGGTGGCCCGCCGGGGCGTCGCCCGCCGGACGCTCCGGGCCGGGTTCGGCCCGCCCGTCGATATCCCGGCCGTCTTGGTCCATGGGTCCTTGAAAGTCACAGATGACGTTTTAATATGCGGGGAGTGTGGTTCGGTCCATGCGAACCAGGACCTCAGTTTGGGCAACGTAGGCGCCGACGTCGGGATCTGTCAGAACGCCACGGCGGTCAGGAATTTCTCCCAGCAGGGAAGCGTGTTCATCGGCGGCGAGGCCGGCGGTGGCCGTGCGTCCATGACCGTGCCCGTCATCAATCCCTACCACGAACGCTTCGTACCCCGGCCTGAAGTGTTCGATACCTCCAGCGACATGACCCTGCCGGCTCAACTCCGATGCGGTGCCCCGGGGGCCGACGGAGCCGTCACCAAGTACTTCGCCCTGGTCGCCAGCACGACGGGCGTCGGCCGGGTCTACAAGGCATACTGGAATGCGGTCCTCCAGCGCTGGACCTGGCGCCTGATCGACGACCTCAGCGACCCCTATGACGTCCAGCTCGACGACTGCGGTCGGGTGGCGACCTGTAACGGTGCCCCCGGATGTGTGGAAGACACCGGTGCCGGGCCCCCCGTGCCGGACGGCGGAGCAGGTGAATTCTATGGCTTCCAATTTTTCGGTGCCGAGGCCCCGACGGCCTGTACGACGCCGGACGCCAGCCTGAACTCGACGACCGACAATGACTTTAACCAGCAGGACTTCTACGATACCGGCGGATTCCTCCAAAGCGTGCCCGATTCGAGCATCCACGCCCTGCCGGGAAGCCCCGACCCCAGTCGCCGTGACCCAGACAGCGTCCCGGACTTCGACGGAAGTGCCGTCCTGGGCCCGCCGCCCGGAAACCCCGAATGGCGCCTCCGGCCGACCAGCTCCGTCTATTCCCCCCTCCACGGGGCC
>JAUQPV010000258.1 GCA_030550225.1 Acidobacteriota bacterium
GATCTTGTGCGACTACATGCTGGAGCGCCTCACTTGGATCATCGAGCATATGCGCATTTACCCAGAACGACTTCGCCAGAACATGGAGATCACCCGAGGTCTGATCTATTCCAGTGGAGTCCTGGTCACCCTTCTTCGGAAGGGCCTGGACCGGGTTACGGCCTATGATTTGGTCCAGCGTTGTTCCATGCGGGTGTGGGAAGAGGGCATCCCCTTCGCCCAGGCCCTGACGGAAGACGAAACCGTCCGAGCCTACCTGTCGGAAGCGGAGATCGAGGCCCTGTGCCGTCCGGAGGCCTATCTCCGCCACGTCGATGAGATTTACGACCGCGTCCTGGGTTCTTCGTCGGTATAGGCGGCGGTCGTCTCCCGGAGAGATAAGTCGGTCATGGCCAAAACAGTTCGCATTCGAGTGATTGTCCGACTCCGCCCTGGCGTCTTGGACCCCCAGGGGAAGACGATCGGGAATGTTTTGCGGAGCCTCGGGTATGTCCACGCCCTCCGGGTTCACACGGGGAAGGTCTTTGACATCGAGTGGAATGGGACTCTCGACGAAGCAGAACGCCGTCAAGTCATCGAAATCGTCGAAAAGGTCCTTTCGAATCCCCTCATCGAGACTTACGAGATCGAGTGGCCTGACAGATGAGCGGGTCACTTTCCGGGTGGGTCGCGATGTTTCCAGGCGTGGAAGAAATCCCTTTCGACCGTTGGGTCGCCGCCGGCAACGATTTCATCATCTTAGACAACCGAGACGGGCGGTGGACAGACCTGGCCCCCGTCCTGGCGCAAAAGCTTTGTCACCGGCGGCTGTCGGTCGGCGCGGACGGTCTTATCCTGGTCGAGTCGAGTCGGAAGGCCCACGTGCGGGCCCGTTTTTTCAATCCTGACGGGACGGAATTCAACATGTGCATGAATGGGACCCGCTGTGTGGCCCGGTATGCCCTCCGACACGTGATGGCACCCCGTCAGATGACGATCGAGACGGCCATCGGGGTGATCGAGGCGGTCGTCGACTATCGGACAGTTCACCTGCGCTTTTACCGAGTCTACGAGATTCGGCTCCACCAACGTCTGGCTTTCCGGCATCGGACCGTCTCGGCCCACTGGGTCCGGGTCGGAGACCCCCATCTGGTCATTCCTGTACGGGACGTGGGGTCGTTAGACCTTCTCCGCCTTGCGCCGGCCTTTCGGTTTCATCCAGACCTGGGACCGGAGGGGGCCAACGTCAACTTTGTCCACGTCGTCGAACCGGGCCGTATCGACATCCGGACGTACGAGCGGGGCGTCGAGGCCGAGACCCTTTCGTGTGGGAGCGGGTGCGTCTCGACGGCCCTCGTCTTGGCCCATCTGGGGTACCGGTGGGAGACCTACCGATTCCACACCCGATCCGGCTCGGACTTACTCGTCCGGCTCGAGTGGGACGGGGCGACCCTTCGGGCGATTCACCTCTCCGGGGAGGCCCGCTTAGTCTGTCAAGGCGTCCTGATCCCGGACGCCTGGGAGTACGATCCCCCTCGGGGCTGACCCGATTCTGCCGCTTTTCCACAACCTGCCATCGGTGTTTGGGACTGTAGGGCGCAGGTCCTGTCGCGCGCCGACGAACGGATCCTTTTCCGGAGCCCCTTGATGGAGGGCCGGATCCCCCTGGGGGCCGGTCGGGGGGACGTGGAAAACTGGTGGATGCCTGTCCATGCCCTACGGGCCATTTACGGCACCATTCCCATCGGACCTATGAATACGGCACCGGCGGGCGGACCTTCTACCTTGCATCCCGTATCGGTGTCCTCCAGGGCCCAACCGCAAATCCAGCGAAGACGATACACTACCCGGGGATGTTCCACGTGGAACAAGGCCTACCCTTCTAAGCGTTCGACCAGCAGGGCGACGGCCTCACCGCCCCCCAGGCAGAGGCTGACGACACCAAACCGCTTTTGGTAGGTCGTCAGGGCGTTCAGGAGCGTGCAGACCAGTCGGGCCCCACTGGCTCCGATGGGGTGACCCAGGGCGACCGCCCCCCCGTGGACGTTCACCCGTCCGGGGTCCAGGCCCAACTCCTGGATGACGCCCAGGGCGACGGACGCAAAAGCCTCGTTGATCTCGTAAAGGTCCACGTCGTCCTTCGAGAAGCCCGTGCAGCGAAGGAGCTTTTGGATAGCGTCGACGGGCGCTCGGGGGAACTCGATGGGGTCCCGGGCGGCCGCGCAGAAGTCGACGACCCGAGCGATCGGCCGGAGGCCTCGGTCCCGAGCGACTTCCTCGGCGGTCATGACGACCGCTGCCGCCCCGTCGTTGATCTTCGAGGCATTCGCCGCCGTGATGGTCCCCGCTGGGTCGAAGACGGGCGGCAGGGTCGGGATCTTCTCGAACCGAACCCGCCGCGGCTCTTCGTCCTCAGCCACGACTCGGATGTTTCCCTTTTCGTCGGCGACCTCGACGGGAACGATCTCCCGGGCGAAGTCGCCCCGCTCCATGGCCCGAAGGGCCCGTCGATAGCTTTCGGCAGCATATTCGTCCTGGGCCGCTCGCCCGATGTTCAACTGGCGGGCACAGTGTTCCGCACAGTTCCCCATATGCATCTGGTAGTGGGCGTCCCATAGTCCGTCCAGGATCAGGGCGTCTTGGATTTCTCCGTGACCCAGGCGGTATCCCGTCCGGGCTCGCTTGAGCAAGTAGGGCGCTTGGCTCATGCTCTCCATGCCGCCGGCGACGACGACGTCGGCGTCCCCCAAGGCGATGGCCTGGGCGGCCAGCATGATGGCCTTCAGGCCCGAACCGCACACCTTGTTAACCGTCAGACACTCGACCCGCACGGGCAGTCCGGCGAGTAAAGCGGCCTGCCGGGCTGGCGCCTGGCCGGTCCCGGCTTGAACGACCTGACCCATGATGACCTCTTGCACGTCTTCCGGCGCGAGGCCGGCTCGCTGGAGGGCGGCTTGAATGGCGATGGCACCCAACTTCGGGGCCGGCAGGCGGCCGAGGGCGCCCAAGAAGCTCCCGATGGGGGTCCGGGCATAGCCGACGATGACGACCGAACGTCCGGGCCGGTCCATGATAGGCCTCCAGGTGCGAGATACGGGCTTCAGGGATAGGCCGGGACGGAGAGCGTCCCAAAGCGTCCTCCAGTCAGTTTACCAGGAACCGCCCCATGGGTCTACCGACGATGACTTATCGGAAGCGAAGCAGACCCTCTGGGCGCCACCGCCCGGGCAGACGACCCGTCTTTCGCTCGCGGGCCCTCCCCCGCCGCCACCGCCGAAACCTCATGCCCACCACCGCAGGGTAGACGCCGCCCGCCCACCCCCACGTAGGTCTACGGCGTACGGCCACCCGCCGTACTGCACGTCCTGACGCGCGTCCGTCGTCAGCCAGCGGAACGTCCGACGCGTTTTGGCAAACTTCGTGCCACAATAGGCCCCGACAGCTTCGATTCCGCTCCCTATGCGTATCGTAGACGTCTTCGGGAAGTACGGCCGGTCCCGCCGTGTCGACTCAATTCGACACCCTGTTTACTCCGTTAGACGGGGTGTCTGCCCGATTCGACACGTCCCAAGAGCCAAGTCAGGCTCGAATCGGGGAAGTACGTACATTCAGAAAGAGGACTTATGGACCGAGTGTCTTGATAGGGCTCAGTCTACGCAAACCGCTCCATCGCTCCGCTTCAACTTGACTGCTAGAACCCCTGCCTAAGACGGGATACCGGCCCGACCCGCAAGCCAGAAGCCTGCGCTCCTCCCAGAGCCACCCCCATCGACCTGCGAATCTGACATCACTATACTTATCCGAAGGGTTTAGGAAGGAAGGCGCGCATGACCGTTCGGAAGCCCGCCGTCGCTGGCTATTTTTATCCCAGTGACCCGGACCAGCTCCGGGGACTCCTGGCCCAACTGATTGAAGACGTAACCCCCAAGGTCTCGGCGACGGCCATCGTGGTCCCTCATGCCGGCTATATTTACTCGGGGCGGACGGCCGGGCGGGTCTACGGTCGAGTCCGACTTCCCCGCCGTTTTATCATTCTGTGCCCGAACCACACCGGTATGGGTGCCCCGCTGGCCTGCTGGGCGACGGGCGTGTGGGAAACGCC
>JAUQPV010000016.1 GCA_030550225.1 Acidobacteriota bacterium
TACATATCTGACCGATTCGCCCACCAAAAATGGAACAGTCACCAGACGCCCTCTATATTGACAGGCGGAAGGCGTCGTCTACAATATCGGATCCAACCCGCATGACTTCCTGCAATGCGTCGGTGGCCTTCAAACCGACGTGGCACATCCGTCGTCTGATGAGGAAGGCAGGTATTCTGTCTCTCGCCGAGACGACTTGCGGCGGAGGAGGCACCCATGATCGAGGCGATGGGCCTGACGAAGTACTACGGACCCCGGGCGGCGATTCAGAATGTGACCTTCTCGGTCGCTCCCGGGCAGATCGCTGGCTTCCTGGGCGTCAATGGGGCCGGCAAGACGACGACGATGCGCATCCTGGCGTGCTACCTCTATCCGACAGAGGGCACGGCCCGCGTGGCCGGCTACGACATCCTGAGTCATCCCTTGGAAGTCCGCCGGGCCACGGGTTACATGCCGGAGCATCCCCTCTTGTATAACGAGATGACGGTCCGGTCCTTCCTGCGGTTTGTGGCCGGCTTGCGGGGCGTGCCCCGCCGGCAGATCGCCGACCGTATCGATACGGTCATCGAGCAGTGCGGCCTGAAGGAGGTCTCTGACCGTATCATCGGCCGCCTTTCCCGGGGGTACCGTCAGCGGGTCGGGATCGCCCAGGCCCTGATTCACGACCCACCCGTCCTGATCTTGGACGAGCCGACCATCGGCTTGGACCCCAAACAGATTCTGGAAATTCGGGAACTCATCCGGTCCTTGCGGGGCCGGCACACGGTCCTGTTTAGTAGCCACATCCTGTATGAGGTCACGCAGGTCTGCGACAGCGTCGTCGTCATCCACGAGGGTCGTATCGTCGCTCAGGGCTCGCTCGAGGAACTCCAGCGGGGCTTGATGGCCGAGCACCGTCTGCGGGTCCGCTTCCTCCGGTCGGCCGACGGCCTGCCGACCCGCATCCAGGAAGTCCCGGGCGTCCTGGGCGCTGAAGCCCTGGACGGGCCGTCCCAGTTTCTGATCCGACTGGAACCCCGGGAGGAGGTCGTCGCCGAGACCATCCGGTGGCTCTCGAATCAGGCCTGGGGCCTCGTCGAGGCCCGCCGGGAGACCCTGACGCTGGAAGACATCTTCATCCAACTCACGACGGGCCGGACGCCCGTGCCGGCCGAGGAACCCGAAGTCCAGGAGGCGCCCGTATGAACCTGCGGTCGATCTACTGGATCTTCCGGAAGGAAATGTCCATCTACCTGGCGACCCCTCTGGCGTACATCATCGCCGCCGTCTTTCTGGCCCTGGCGGGGTTCATGTTTTACAGCATCATGCTGTACTTCGCCCAGAACTACGCCCGCATGGCCATGATGGGCACGGAAAACCTCGACCTGACGCAGGAAATCCTCCGGCCCTTCCTCGGCAACTTGGCCTTCCTGTTCCTGCTCATCGTCCCCCTGATGACCATGCGCCTGCTGGCCGAGGAACGCCGCCTGGGGACCATCGAGCTGTTGATGACCTCGCCGGTCCGGACGGTCGAGATCGTCTTGGGAAAGTTCCTCGCCGGCGTGGCGATGAACTTCCTGATCTACCTCCTGACGATCGTGTTCCCCCTGTTCCTGCGACTGTACGGCCGACCCGACTGGGGTCCGGTCATCAGCGGCTACCTGGGCGTCTTGCTCCTGCTGATGGCCTTTGTCGGCCTCTCGATGTTCGCTTCAGCTATCACGTCGAGCCAGTTGGTCGCTGCCGCCGTGAGCTTCGGGATGCTGATCATGCTCTGGATCATCGGGTGGATCTCCTATGGCCAAATTGCTTCCGGGCCCCTTCAGCGAATCGTCCAGTACATCTCCATCGTCGACCACCTGGAAGACTTCTATAAGGGGGTCATCGACAGCCAACACGTCGTCTACTTTCTGTCCCTGACGCTGTTCGGGCTTTCCCTGACCTATCTGGCGACCGAATCCCATCGATGGAGGGCGACGTCATGAGGCGGTGGGTCCGGCATCTACCCCTTCCCCTGGCCGTCCTTGGGATGGTCCTCTTCGGGGTCGCTCAGTACCTGAAGTGGCCGACCTGGATCGGCCTGAGCGCATTTGTCCTGGCGGCCGTCATGCTGGTCGTCGGGCTTCTCATGGAGCTGGAAGCCTTCGCCCTGCTCCAACGGCGGGGCGCCCGCTTTGGGTTCTCCGTGGCCGTCGCCGCCCTCTTCGTCCTGGCCATCGTCGTCTCGGCCAACGTCATCGCCTACCGTCACGCCCGGCGATGGGACCTCACGGAGCTCCAGATGTTCAGCCTCAGCGACCAGACCCGGAAAGTCCTGAGCCAGCTCAAGGAGCCGGTCCGCATCATCGGCTTCTTCACGGCCGACAACCGGGTCAACGAGCGGCGGTTCGACGACCTGATGGAGGAGTACCGGGCCGTCTCGCCCCACATCACGGTCGAGAAATACGACCCGACGCTGTATCCCACGCTGGCCCAGCAGTTTCAGATCACGGCCGCCCAGATGATCGTCGTCGCCCTGAAGGACCGCTTCGAGAAGACGCAAGACGTCACCGAGGCGGGTATCACCAGCGCCCTGATCCGACTTTTGTATCCGGAGAAGCCCGTCGTCTGCTACCTGACGGGCCACGGGGAGCTTCCCCTGTCGGCCTTCCAGCAGGCTGGCGCCGTCAGCGGCTTCCGACGGGTCGCCGAGCGGGAAAATTACGAATTCAAGGAGATCCCCTTCTTCGACGAATCCCGCGAGAAGGAGTGCCGGGTCGTCCTGATCGTCGGTCCTAAGTACGAACCCCCGACAAAAGAGACAGATGCCCTGAGTCTCTTCTTACAGAAGGGCGGCCGCGTGTGGGTCAACATCGAGGCTGACGCCCACCCCCGGTGGGTCGAGTGGCTCCAGGGTTTAGGCGTGCGAGTCTACCAAGACGTCGTCATCGACCCCGTCCAGGCGATGGTCGGGAGCGACCCCTCGGTCGCCCAGATGAACACCCGGCCGGGGTCGCCCTTGTCGGTCCAGCGCTCGACGCCGGGCTTCATCGCCTACGGCCAGACCCTCCAGGCCCTCAGCGACGTCGCCGGAAGCCGGGAGGCCGACGTAGCCCTGACGACGACCCAGTACAGTTGGGCCGACCGGAATCGGAACCTGAACTTCGATGAGGGCACGGACGAGAAGGGCCCCCTGACGGTCGGTGCCTTGGTCCGCTTCACAAAGCCGTCTGAGAAAGCGACGGAGGCCGCCGGCGGGAAGGAAGAAAAGAAAGAAGAAACAGGCTTGAAGGTCGAGGGCCGCCTGGTCGTCGTCGGGGACGCCGACTGGCTGACGGACAACCTCATCGGCGTGGCCGGCAACGCCGTCATCGCCCTCAACACCCTGGCCTGGCTGGCCCAACGGGAGGTCCTGATCAGCGAGAAGAAGCCGGGCGCCCTGCGCATTCAACTGGACCGTCTGCTCCGGCAGAATGCCGTCTTCCGATCTTTGACGGTTATCCTCATGCCGGGCCTGATGATCGCCCTCGGCGTGGCTACGTGGGTCCGGCGACGCAAGCTGTGAAGAGACGGCCATTCGGCAGTTCGGCGGTGGGCTGGTGATAGGCGTCTCCCGACCCATCCCCGCTCATGCGGACGCCGGGTGTTTTTCCGAGCGGTTCAAGGCCGGAATCGCTACAAAGCGTCCCAACAAGGCGAGCCGGCGTCCCAAGGCTTTACCTTCCGAAATGCCGAGTTGCCGAATTCTCGAACCCCCGGAGGTGCCGACGATGCGACCGAAAACGTTGATCGTCTTGGGGAGCCTGGCGGTCATCGCCGTCGGTCTTGTCGTCTTCGACGCCTACTGGGCCAAGCGTAAGGAGCGCCAAGAAGAGGTCGCCAAGAAAGTCCTGGCGACCCTGCCGTGGGAGAAAATCACCCGCCTGGAGATCGAGACGGAAAAAGAGAAGGGCGGCCGGATCGTCCTGGAGCGGACTTCGGCCGGCTCTCCTTCGACCTGGCAGATCCGCCAGCCGGTTCAGGAGGAGGCCGACGGGAGCGCCGTCGACCGCCTCTGGAATGGCCTAAAAGACTTAACATACGACAAGAAGTTTGCGATGGCCTCCGGCACGAAGCTCTCGGACTTTGGCCTCGACCCGCCCCGGTCGCTCATCCGTCTCCAAGACGCCGAGGGCCATACGCTGGCTACGCTCCGGGTCGGTCAGAAGACTCCCGTCGGGGGGGACCTCTACGCCATGCTCGAGGGGAGCCGGGACGTCCTCATCGTACCGAGCTGGCGGGAATCGACTCTCGTCCCGGCCCTAAAGGACCTCCGGAACCGCCGCCTGACGACCCTGAAGGCGACAGACCTGGCCCGCATCGTCATCGAACGAAAGGGCCTCGAGCCCCCGACCCTGGCTTTCCGGAAAGACAAGGGCCTGTGGGTGCTCGAACGACCCCGCCCGATGTTGGCCAACGCCTCGACCCTGGCCGCCCTGACGAGTACCATCGAGTTCCTGGAAGCCGAAGACTTCATCGCCGAACAGGCGACGGACTTGGCGCCGTACGGCCTCGATAGCCCTGAGGTCCGCCTGACCGTCGAGACCGCCCAGGGTGCCCAGCAGGTCTTCCTCTTCGGCAAAAAACGGGACGATGCGACCTTCTTTGCCCAGGTCGCCCAACGGCCCCGCATCGTCGCCGTCCGGCGGTCCATCGTCGAGGACCTCCAACGGGGTCTCGATTACTGGCGGTCCCAGCAGGCCGCCGACTTTGAGTCCTACAACCTCCAGTCGGCCCGCATCCGGGAGGGTAACCAAACGTGGGAGCTGTTGAAGGAGACCCAGACCGGCGAGACCTGGAAGGAGCAGTGGTTCCTGAAGACCGGCGCTCAAAAGAAGGAACTCCCTCTGAACACCGTCGAGGACCTCTTCCGGAACCTGGACTACGCCGAGGCGGCCAGCATCCGGGACGACGTCCCCGCATCCGAGCTGGCCTCCATGGGTTTGAACAACCCGGCCCTGGTCGTCTGGGTCACCGACAAGGACAAGCCGACCCAGACGATCGAAATCGGTCGGGCCGGCGACAAGACGTACACCCGGAATCCGGCCTTCCCCTCGACGGTCTTCGAGCTCAAGAAGGAGTCGGCCGACAAACTCTGGCAGGCCTGGGAAGAGCTCAAGAAGAAGCTGACGGAGCAAGGGAAATAGGCAGATGGGCAGTAGGCAGATAGGCCGGTCAGGATAATCTTTACATCATCACTTCATCGCTCCGTCACTCGTCACTTCCGCTATTCGCCGTTCGCCATTCGCTGTTCGCTTTTCTCGAAGGGTCGGAAAGGCCGAGTTCATCCGGATTCGTACAAGCCGAACGGCTCTGGTAAGTGAGTAGGGGTAGGAACTACGTAAAATCTGTCGGGAACTGGTGGCCGGAGAGGTGCTGACACTGACAAAAGGCTAAGAGTTTTTGGACGAACGGGTCATTCTGAAGGCGTTCTCGCGTGAACCGGGACACGGCCCACCGGGCGGCTTCTACTTTACTACCTCTTAGAACATCTTTGTACCCTTGAACGTCGGTGGGGTCCAGAAGCTGACAAACCCATGTTTCTAATCCCGGGATGAGGATGATATAAAGGGGCTTGGAGACCGAGCCCATTGTCTGAGCTTTCTTCCGCAAAACCTCAGGCGTTCTACCCCTGTCCTCATCCATAAGAAGGAGAAATTTGTCGAATCGGGTGTCCTCGAGGATGGTTTCGAGGTTACGGATGATAGCACCCCGCCCTTTGCTACTGCCATAGCCGCTGGGGACAGACAGATTGTATGAGAATTTCTTCAGGATACCCGACACAACCTCCTGATCCGATGAGCCCTCGACCCGAATCTGATAAGGCATCATGTCTCAGGGACCTCCGTCAGCATATCCATGAGCCAGGCTTCCAGCAGACGGATGCGGTCCTCCCGTAAGGCCCGACTCAGGAAGTCCGGCAGGGGCGTGATCTGCCCTCGATGGATGAGGCGCACATGTTCCGGCGGCCACTCGCCGGCCAGGAGGGGAGAGTGCGTCGTCACGATGAGCGAACGGCCGCTGGGATGATAAAAGTGATGAACGGCCGACCGCATGGCCTCTGCCAGGAGGTCCAGCATCCGCAGGTCTATGTGGACTTCCGGCTCTTCGATAGCGACCAGCGACGGCCAGCGTTCCGCGAGGGCCGTCAGGACGATAAGCCACTGCCGGAGGCCGTCCGGGCCGAAGGCCAAGTCGTAACTCTGCTGGGGTTCAGCATCTTTACGCCACCAGCGGCACTGAACCAAGGCCCGCTCTTGTTCGGGCTTGGGTAGGACATCCCACGTGATGTCACTAAGACCCAGATGGTCGAGGAGCGTGCGAGTCCACGCAGAGACCCAGTCCCACCGATGGCGCAAGGTCGGATCATTCTTCCAATAGAACAGGACGGGCGTGAAGTTGTCGCCCTGGCGGGATAGCCGAGTATGTCGGGCCGTATCGAGCTGGTCCCAGGCCCGCCCGGCCTCGAGGGCATAAGGTCGTAGGACAAACCAACGCCCTACCCACCGCACAAACCGAAGGGGGACGTCCAGCCGGTGCTCCTGGAACGTCCATTCCCCCCGGGAACTGAGGGTCAAGGGATAGGCCAGTGGACCGACCTCCAGGTTCAGGCCGGCCGGGGGTACCCGCCACCGGCCATTTTCCAGGACGGCCCACTCCTGGACATCGTCCCATAGACGTTCTTCGGCGACGTGAGGGCGGCCCGCGGCGTCCGCTTCCAGAGCCAGGCGGTAGTGGAGGGCTCGGTCTTCTTCGACGGTATGGACCTCAAAGGCCATGGGTCGACTCGTGTCCATCCAGGGGAAACAGCCGACGAAGCCCTCCCGGGAGCGAGCCAGGAACAGGCGGCGGAGCCAATCCGGCTGAGTGTTCTGGGCGATGCCGTTCAGCAGGTCCAGGACCTCTATGAGAGAGGTCTTCCCGGAAGCGTTCGTCCCGATGAGGACCGTCGCTTCCGGGTGGAGTGAGACTTCAGTCCTCTGGAAGGCCTTGTAATTTTCAATGACCAGCCGTTCTAAACGCACGAGGTGACCTCCTATGATGGACCTCAGGGATTTGAATCCCCAGGCTCAGGACGAACCCACGGGCCAGCCGTTCGCTATTCGCCATTTACCATTGGCTGGGCCTCGACTTCTACGTAGAGGCGGTCGATCTCGGCCTGCAGTTCGAGGGTCCGAGCGAGGGCCGTGACGATGCGACAGTACGTCCGTACCTCGTCCAGCGTGAGTGTGCGGCCGGTCCGGTCCTTCAGCCACTTTTCGCATACCTGGTAGCCGCCGACCATGTACTCCCACACCTCCGGGGCCACAGGGGCGAAGTACTGGCCGTCGTTAATGTAAACCCCTTGCGCTCTCTCGTCGTAGCGCACGCCGTGTCGGCCCCGGCCGACCCTGTTATCGCCCCGCCCCTCGAAGTGGGCAAGCGGCTGGTTGAGCTCCGACAAGCGCAAAAGATGCAGGTCCACCAGCCGCTGGCCCAGGGTCGCCAGTTCGGTAAACAGCCCCGCGTCGGCCGTGAAGGGGATCCGGGGGAAGTCCAGCCGCAGGAACTCGGCATACCTCTCCCGGTAGGTCGGGGCGTAAAGGACAGCATAGACGTAGTAAAAGATGTCTTCCGGCGCCACCGCCTGACCATAGGCTTTTTGCAAGGCGGTGATGACCTGCGGGTTCAGGTTGGGCTGCCGACCCGATGATTGCGCCTCGGCGATCAACTCACCTTGATGCTGGCCGATGTCAGAAGAGACTGGATAAAGATAAAGAGGATAAATAAATCCAATGCCTTTGTTACTCAGTGTGATTCTGCTTTCTACGATATTCATGGTTACGAAGGCGTGATTGAAAATTCCTTCGGCAACCTGTCGTACGGAAATTAATGCCAGATTCTCTCCTGCCAGCATGTGGCGCATGACCTCGGGGCGGGGCATACAGAGGAACCCGCGGGATCGGCCCGTGTAGTAGGTATAGCGCACGTCGAAGGGTCGGTAGAGGATGGGGACGATGTAACGGCGGTCGGGGCCGCTTTTCCGCAGGTCCTCCTGGGCCAGGGTCACCTTCCAGTCACGAGTATCTTTACCCAGGTTGTAAGCTTGCCGGGCCAGCTCGGGATCCATCTTCAAGAATTGGACGACCGTCGTCCAGACTTCATCAGGCTTCCAATGAACAGTCAGGCGATCCCGGGCGGTGACGATGCCCACGCTGTTCACGGGGAACAATTCGGGCACCGAGGGATAGCCCTGATAGAGCTCCTTAAGCTGTGGGTCTTGGGGTCGAAACAGGTAGAAAGGTGGCTCGGGGTCCAGTTTCTGCCAATTGGTCGTTGAAACATCGTGGGTTTTCAGCCATTCGTACTTCTGATCCCGCAGGCCCCAGAGGTCGGCGTGACGGACAGTGGTTTTGCCAGTGCGTTGGGGACCGCGTTTCACGAAGAAAGCGATGGCGACACCCTGTTGGATATCAAACACGTTTTCGTCCTTACCGCCGTCCGGCGCCCTTTCCCTTTTCTTGATGTTGCCATGCAGGTCGAGGACGTAGATTTCGTCGAAGGTCTGCATGAGGTGCCACCGCATGCCCCGGAAGGTCGGGTTATCGAGATAAGCGTGGTTCGTGATCATGCCGACGACGCCGCGGCCAGCCTGAGCGATCTTCCATTCGGCGAAGCGGAGGAACTTGACGTAGTCGTCCTGGAGCCACTTGGGGTTCTTCTCACCCAGGGGCTGGCCAGCCACCTTTTTGTAATCTTCGATCAGCTCGCCGATCCAGGTGAGCCTTCTACGACCTTGGGCATCGATGACCCAGCTTCGGTTGGCCGAATGGCCGGAATACGGCGGGTTGCCGACGATGACGAGGATGGGCGTTTCCCGTTTGACCTGGCCGGCCAGGTGGGACTCCTCGGCCAGGGAGGCCAGGCCCGGGAGTTGCGTCGCCTCGAGTTCCTCCATCTCCAGGGTGTTCGTTAGGTAGAAAGGCATACGCTCGTCATCGGCCAGGCGGTAGCCCAATTCCTCCAGATGAAAGGCCATCTTCAGGTGACCGACGGCGTAGGGGGCGACCATGAGTTCAAAGGCGTAAAAGTTACGCAGGATATGTTCTCGGATGAACGAATCTCGGGCACCGGTCCCGTAGCGTCGTTCAAACTCCCCGACGGCCTCCCGGGCGGCATGGACGACGAAGGTCATCGTCCCGGCGGCCGGGTCGAGGAGCGTAACCCGCCGGTCGGCCAATCCGTCCGGCAGGCCGAGGGCTGTCTGAAGAAGGCGGTGGACGGACCGGACGATGTAGGAGACGACCGGCTCCGGGGTGTAGTAGACGCCGCGCCGTTCGCGCTCTTCCGGGTCGTACTGAGCCAGGAAGGTCTCGTAGAAGTGGACAATCGGGTCACTGCCCTTACCTTCCCGGAAGTACCGGTCGAGGATGCCGGAGACGTCAGCAATGGCCAGGACGTGGGCGATATCGTCCACGATCCATGCCAGTTGGGGCGACAAGTCTTCCAAGTCTTCCAAGGAGATGTAGCGGAAGAGGTCCCGGAGGACCCCGATCGTGCGGGGGATAGCCTGGAAGGCGTTCCGGCGGTTGAAGCCGTCGGGGGTCCGGGTGCGGGCGGCGAACAGGCCATAGGTAATGGTCTGAGCGAACATATCGGCGAAACCCTGTTCCGTCAATGTTCCGACCAGGTACTTCCGGAAAGCCTCATAGAAGCCCAGCAATCTTCCATTTCCCGATTGCTGTTCCTCCCAAAGCTCCTGAAGGACGACGTCCCGCAAGAAGCGGGTGCGCTTGGCCAGCTCGACGGCCAGGCTTTCGGCCGTGAACGTGCGGGGGAGGGAGTAGTCCAGAAAGCGGTTCAACAGGTCCCGGAACCGGTCCTCATTCTGGACAGGCGGGGCCTCCTGAAGGCCGTATAGGACGACTGGTTGGCCAATGCGGACGGCGTCGACTCGCTGTCCATCCTGGTAGAGGCGGAACTCGAGGAAGTCGGTCAGGATCAAGTTGGGGAAGGTGTTGCGGTACCGCTGGAGCTGTTCGGAATGCTCGACCGTGTCGAGGTTCGTTCCGGGCGGCTTGGCCTCGATGTAGCCGATGATGCGGCCCGGGTCGGCCCAGACCCGGAAGTCGGGGTTGCCGGCCTCGGTCGGGCGGGGTTGGACGGTCACCTGGACGTCCGATCGTCCGGCTTGCCGGGCCAGGTCCTGGACCAGGGCCTGCAGGACATAGTAAAAGCTCGGTTCCTGAGCGTCGCCCCGGCGGGCGACCTCGGTGAGGCCCGTCATATACTGGCGGAGCCGCCGCGCCAGCGTTTCCGTCTCAGGCATGGCCGCTTCCCTTCGCAAAGGGCAGAGGGCATAGAGCACAGGACACAGCACGCCTCGCTCTTGACCCTCTGGCTCTTTGCGCTTTGCTCTACGCTCTATGGGCTTTGTAGCGCTTTGCCCTATGCCCCCCTGCTCTATTGAGCCATGAGCCAATTGTAGATGCCTCCTTCTATTACGGCCATCCCGGGGTTCTCTCGGCCGACCCGCCATCAGCCGATCTGCCCAACACCCAGCACCCAACACCTAACACCCAACACCCAACACCGAATATCCGATATCGGAGGGGCGGAAGGCCTGGTGGCGGCGCCACTCGGGTCGTTCGGTCGGGAAGTCGGCCCGGTAGTGAGCGCCCCGGCTTTCCTGCCGCAGGTAGGCAAACCCGGCCAGGAGGGACAGGGTCTGCATGGCGTTGAGGGCTTCCATGGCCCATCGGACGGGGACGGGGTACGGCCACGTCCGGAGCCACTCGGAAAGGCGCGCCAGGGCGGTCTTCAAGCCCGCTTCCGTCCGGATGAGGCCGCATTGCTCCCACGCCAGGTCCGGGAAAGGCGGCGGCTCGGACGGGAGCGCCGTCGGCGAAGGCTTCCGGTACGGTGCCGGAAGCGGCACGTGCTTCGGGACCGGGACGTCCTGCGTGTCTTCCCAGAGGGCCTGCCCGGCCCGGGCCCCAAAGACGAGGCCGTCCAGGAGGGAATTACTGGCCAGGCGGTTCGCCCCGTGGACGCCGTTGCAGGCGACCTCGCCGGCCGCATAGAGGCCCGGCAGGGCCGTCCGACCCCAGGCGTCCGTCCGGATGCCGCCCATGTAGTAGTGGGCCGCCGGGATGACGGGAATCCGGTCCCGTCCCAGGGTCAGCCCGAACTGAGCGCACACCTGGGTGACCCGGGGGAACCGCTCCCGGGCGAAGGACTCCCCGAGGGGCGACGTGTCTAAGAAGACGGGCGCGCCCGTCCGCTGAATTTCCAGGAACATCGCCCGGGCGACGACGTCCCGGGGTGCCAGCTCGCCCCGGGGGTCGTACCGAAAGAGGAAGCGTTCGCCGTCAGCGTTGACGACCCAGGCGCCCTCTCCCCGTAGGGCTTCCGTCAGCAGGAAGTGGGGCGCGCCCGGGACGTGGAGGGCCGTCGGGTGAAACTGAAAGAACTCCATGTCCTGAAACGGCAGGTCGGCCCGGAAGGCCAAGCCCAGGCCGTCGGCGGTCGCAAAAGGCGGGTTCGTCGTGTAACGGAAGATGCGGCCGCTCCCGCCGGTCGCCAGGACGACGCCCCGACAGCAGACGTGCACGAGCCGGGGCGGGCCCGGTCCCATCAGGGCGAGGAGGCCCCCGCACCGGCCGTCGTCCGTCACCGTGAGGTCCATCGTGAAGGCATACTCATGGAACTCGATGGCGGGAAGCGACTGGGCCTTCTGCATGAGGACCCGCACGATCTCCTGGCCCGTGGCGTCGCCCCCGGCGTGGAGGACCCGACGGCGGGAGTGGGCCCCCTCGATGGCAAAGACGAGGCGGCCGCCCGTCCGGTCAAAGGCGGCCCCCCATTCGATGAGCTCCTCGACCCGCTGGACGCCTTCCTCGACGAGGATCCGGGCCATCTCGGGGTCCGACAGGCCGGCCCCGGCCTGGAGGGTATCCTGGAGGTGGAAGTACACGGTGTCCTCGTCGCTGAGGGCCGCCGCGATGCCGCCTTGGGCGTACCGGGTGTTGCTCTCGGCCAGGCTGTCCTTGGCGAGGACCCAAATGCGGGGCTGGTCACGGTTCCCGGCCGCCATCGCCAGGGCGATGGCCGCCCGCAGGCCGGCGACGCCGGCCCCCACGACGACGTAATCGACCGAGACCGTCTCGATAGGTTCCATGCTTGCCTTGACGGAGTGGGAGATGCAAGATACAAGATACGGGATGCAAGATGCAAGATGGGACAGTAAGGCCAATGAGGCGATGAGGTGGTAAGACGGGCAGCGTAGATGGTGCTGTCTGACTGCCCTAATGGCCTTCCCATAGAGACGACGATGGTCCTTACACCCGTGCGGGACGTCTTCGGACGGCCGATGACCGATTTGCGGATTTCGGTCACGGACCGTTGCAACTTCCGGTGCGTCTTCTGTATGCCGCCCGACCGGCTTTATACCTTCCTCCCCCGGGATGAGCTCCTGACCTTTGAGGAGATCGCCCGTCTGGCCCGCCTGTTTGTCGAGATGGGCGTCCGGAAGCTTCGCATCACGGGCGGCGAACCCTTGCTTCGGAGTGAAATCGAAAAGCTCATCGCCATGCTCGCCCGTATCCCCGGCCTGGAGGACTTGGCCCTGACGACGAACGGGTACCTCCTGGCCCAGAAGGCCGCGGCCCTAAAGGCGGCCGGCTTGCGGCGGGTGACCGTCAGTCTCCATGCCCTGGAGGACCCGACCTTCGGCCGGATCAACGGACGCGGCGTCGGGGTCCAGCGGATTTTGGAGGGCATCGAGAAGGCCGTCGAGGTCGGCCTCGTCCCGGTCAAGATCAACGTCGTCGTCCTGCGAGGCGTCAACGACCATCAGGTCGTCGAGCTGGCCCGTTTCTTCAAGCGGCCCCACTGCGTCGTGCGGTTCATCGAGTACATGGACGTCGGGACCGTCCACGGATGGAACATGGAGAAGGTCGTACCGGCTCGGGAGATCATCGAGAGGATCGACCGGGCGATGCCCCTGGAGCCGCTTCCCCGGGAATACGCCGGCGAGGTCGCCCTCCGGTTCCGCTACCGGGACGACGGGGCCGAGGTCGGCGTCATCGCCTCGGTGACGGAGCCCTTCTGTGGGGACTGTTCGAGGGTCCGGCTGTCGTCGGATGGAAGGCTCTACACGTGCCTGTTTGCCTCCGAGGGTCACGACCTGAAGGGACTCCTCCGGGCGGGCGCGACCGACGAGGAGCTAAAGGCGACCATCGCCTCGGTCTGGTCCCGCCGGACAGACCGGTACTCGGAAGAACGGACGGCCGCCTTGCGGCAGGGCCGGCCCCTGACGCCCGTCCCGAAGGTCGAAATGTTTCGGATCGGGGGGTAAATACGGCAGTACGGCTGTGGGGGTACCGGATGAGTCCGAGGGAGGGCCCTCTCCCTCGACACCTCTCCCACGGGGAGAGGGCGCCGCGGGGTTGATGAGAGCGTTCTCGAAAACCGTCTGTTCCGAACGATGGGGAGAGTCCCTCGGATCGACATTCTCGTGAGCCTTACTGCCTTATCAGAGGTTGCCAGCGATGAAGACCGGGGCTTCCCAAGGGCGACCGGCTGGCTCGTCGGGGACGGACGTCCGCCTCCGACGACGGCTTCAAGAGACGGCCGCCCTGATATCGGCCGCCCTGGGGCTATTTTTCCTGCTGAGCCTGATCTCTTATCACCCTCTGGACGTGGCCTCGGTGGCTTCCACCGACGTGGCTCACGAACGGGCCAACCTGGGCGGACGCATCGGGGCCTGGGCCGCCGAATACTTCTTCCAGACGTTCGGCCTGTCGGCCTTCTGGATCCCGGTCCTCCTATTTCTATTGGCCTACCGGTGGGCCCGGGAGTCGGGTCCGACATCGGAATGGTCGTGGCTGGGCTTCCTGGCGACGGTCCTGAGCACGGCCGGCCTGATCGGTCTGTGGTTTCCCGAGTTTCGACTGACGGTCCAGGTCGAGGACGAGACCTTGCCCGTGGCGATGGCCGGCGGTGGGTGGCTGGGTCAGACCCTGGCCCGGTATGGGGCCGAGTGGGTCGGCCGGTGGGGGGCCACGGTGGCCGGCGCCCTCGGGACCCTGATCGGCCTGTCTTTGGTGACGGCCTGGCCGCCCGGGACGGGCCTGCGCCGACTCGGGCAATGGGCCTACCTGCGGGGCCAACTCCTCTGGACGGCCTACCGGGGGTACCGCCAGCGGAAGGCCTTAGAACGGCTCCACCGACCGGTCGAGCGGCCGGGGGCGGCGCCCCCGACGCGGGAGGCCCCCATCCCGACGACGCCGACCCCTGTCGAATCGCCGGAGACCCCCATCGAGGTCACCCGGGAGGACGTGCCACCGGTCGAGATCGTCGAGAAGAAGCGACCGATTTTGCAGACGGACCGGGCTTGGCGGCGAAAGCCTGCGGTGGAGAAACCCGAACCGGTCTCGGTACCCTCGGGCGGCGAGGAAATCGACGAGCTGGAGACGGAAGCCCGCCGGTGGTATGAACAGGCCCGCCAGGGTCAGAGCGCCGAGGGCTACGTCCTGCCGCCTTACCAGATGCTGGTCCCTGCGGAGACCCACGAAGGCCCCTCCCCGAAAGAGCTGGCCGAGACGGCCCGGGTCATCCAGGCCAAGCTGGCCGAGTTCGACATCGAGGGTGAAATCACTCGGGCCCTCTCGGGGCCCGTCGTGACGACCTTTGAGTTTCGACCGGCCCCCGGCGTCAAGATCAGCCGTATCCAGGGCTTGGCCGAGGACCTGGCCCTGGCCCTGGGGACCGAGTCGGTCCGGATCGACCGCATCGTCCACGAGTCGGCCATCGGTATCGAGGTCCCCAACCGCCAGCGGTCGGTCATCGCCCTCCGGGAGGTCGTCGAGTCGGAGATTTTCCTCCACAGCCGGATGCCGATGACGATCGCCCTCGGCCAGACGGTCCACGGCGAACCCTACGTGACGTCCCTCCTGAAGATGCCCCACCTGCTGATCGCCGGGGCGACGGGGTCGGGCAAGAGCGTGGCCCTCAACTGCATCATCGTCAGCCTCCTCCTGAAGCACACGCCCGACGAGGTCCGTCTCGTTTTGATCGACCCGAAGCACGTCGAACTCAAGCTGTACAACGGGATTCCCCACCTGCTGACCCCCGTCATCACGGACGCCCAAAAGGCCTCGGCCGCCCTCAAGTGGCTGACCCGGGAAATGGAAGAACGCCAACGCCAGTTGGCCCTCTTCAACGTGCGGAATCTCTTACAATATAACCAGATGATCCAGACCCAGCGGGGCCGGCGGCTGGCTCAACGTCTGGGCATCGATCCTCCCAGGCCCCTGCCCTTTTACATCGTCGTCATCGACGAATTCGCCGACCTCATGGCCGTCTCCTCCCGGGAGGTCGAGGACTCTATCCAACGACTCTCCCAGATGGCCCGCGCCGTCGGCATCCACCTCATCCTGGCGACCCAGCGACCCTCGGTCGACGTCATCACGGGCGTCATCAAGGCGAACTTCCCGTGCCGCATCGCCTTCCGGGTCGCTTCCTCGGCCGACTCCCGTACGATCCTCGACCGGGCCGGCGCCGAACGCTTGCTGGGCCGGGGCGACATGCTGTTCGTCCCGCCCGAGAGCTACCGCATGGTCCGCCTCCACGGGGCCTACGTCTCCGAGGCCGAGATCGAGAAGGTCGTCCGATTCTGGCAACAGCAGGGCGAACCGCAGTACTCGACGACGCAGTTCGAGCGGGTCCTGGAGATGAGCCCCGCAGGCTCCAACGGAGGCAACGAGGACTGGAACGACCCCCTCTACGACGAGGCCGTCCAGATCGTGCTCCGGACGGGGAAGACGTCCATCTCATTCCTCCAGCGGGCCATGCGCATCGGTTACAACCGGGCGGCCCGCCTCATCGAGATCATGGAACACAACGGCGTCCTGTCCCCGCCGGACCACCAGGGCCAGCGCAAGATCCTGGTCTCCACGGACGTGACCTCGGGCGATACCTAAAGGGGACCGGTGTCGGGTGCCGGTCCGGAGCCCCGACATTCAACCCTCTCCCAATAGCAAATGGCGAACAGCGTCCCGTCTGCCGACCTGCCCACCCGCCTATTTGCCCATCTGCCGAACTGTTCCTGCGGATGACGCTGGCATGACGGCCGCTTTCCTAAGGTAGCCCCCCCATAACACTGAACTCATCTCAAAACCCTCTCCCTGGGGGAGGGGGTAGGCTGAGGGCCTTGATCCAGAGCTTCTCTCTCACTGAGATCAGGGACTTTTGAGACGAGTTCACTGTCTAAGGATGACACTGGGATGACTCCCGGTGTCCCGACGGGATGGACGCCGCCATGACTGGCGGCGTCCGGACAGGGGGACGCTGGCATCCCTGCCAGTGTTCTGAGAGACGAGCGGTGGAAGACCCCTGGAGGGGAGGTCTTCATCCCCCCCACCAAAATGAAACAGTCACCGATAGGCGTGACTGTTCCAAAATTGGTTGGGAAATGGCTGGAAAAACTCATCCCAGCTTGCCGCGGCCCTGATCGGGGCTCAAATCTCATTGTATACTGCATCCATCCCTATCCCAAGGAGGGAAAAGGAAAACCGCTTCAATCCTGCATGCCCGCCCGATTCGCCCACCAAAAATGGAACAGTCACGATAGGCCCGTAAATTGACAAGAGGTTTAGGGTTCGCCTATAATGAGAGGACGATAAGGGGGCTGGGGCGGTGCCCGCCGCCCTCGCAAAGAAGCCTGGAAGGGTGCAATGTGGCGCCATACCCCTTCGTGTGTCTGCGTGCCCGACTTACATCGGTCGCCGACCGACCAGGTCCTATCCGCCTATCTGTCCTCGAGTCCTTCCCTCCCATCCCTTCCCCGGGGAAGAGAACAAGGTAAGGCCCTCATCCCGACTTCTAATCCGCAATCCGCAATCTTGACTTTCCCCCTCGACGAAAAAAGAACGTCCGAGACGACTTGTTCTTTCTTCCCTCCTCCTGGGTATGTCCCTCCGCACTCATCCTTGGAGGGGAACTATGCGGAGCAAATGGGTTTTACCCTGGCTGGCCTTCGGGCTGGTCCTGGTGCCCTTTGTGGCCTATCCCAACGAGGAGGTCCTCCGCCTGGGCAAGGACCCCGGCCAGTGGCCGATGCAGCGGAA
The DNA here is from genome assembly GCA_030550225.1 of Acidobacteriota bacterium. Classification (GTDB taxonomy): domain Bacteria; phylum Acidobacteriota; class HRBIN11; order HRBIN11; family HRBIN11; genus HRBIN11. The sequence goes on from JAUQPV010000016.1 coordinate 17,109, forward strand.
AAACTATTGGGCCACCGGCTACAGTGAGCTGAATCAGATCAACACCCAGAACGTGTCCCGGCTCAAGGTGGTGTGGACGTTCTCGACGGGGGCCCTGCGGGGCCATGAGGGGTCGCCCCTGGTGGTCGGCACGACGATGTACGTCCACTCGGCTTACCCGAACCACGTGTACGCCCTGGACCTGACCAAGAAGCCTTACGCCCTCAAGTGGAAGTACACCCCCAAGCAGGACGAACGGGCCGTCCCGGTCGCCTGCTGTGACCTGGTCAACCGCGGTCTGGCGTATGCCAACGGCAAGATCTTCTTGAACACCTTGGACGGGCAGGTCATCGCCCTGGACGCCAACACGGGCAAGGAGGTCTGGAAGACCAAGCACGCCGACCCGGCCCGAGGAGAAACCATCACGATGCCCCCCATCGTCGTCCATGACAAGGTCTTGGTCGGCATCTCCGGCGGTGAGTTCGCCGTCCGGGGACGGGTCGCCGCTTACGACATCAACACGGGCAAGCGGGTGTGGCTGGCGTACAACACGGGTCCCGACGAAGACCTCTTGCTGGACCCCGACTTCAACAAGGAGAATCCCCACTACGGTCGCTTCGGCGAGGGGACCCGGACGTGGGCCGGCGAGGAGTGGAAGATCGGCGGCGCGACCCAATGGGGCTGGCTGTCCTATGACCCCGACCTGAACCTCTACTATTACGGGACCTCGAACCCCGGGACGTGGAACCCGACCCAGCGGTGCCCGGCCGGGCGGGACCCCAAGAAGGGCGAATGTGACAACAAGTGGTCCACGTCGATCTGGGCCCGCAACCCCGACACGGGCCGGGGCCGGTGGGCCTACCAGATGACGCCCTGGGACGCCTGGGACTACGACGGCGTCAACGAGAACGTCCTGGTCGACCTGACCATCGGCGGTAAGAAGGTGAAGGCCCTGGTCCACTTCGACCGGAACGGGTTTGCCTACACGCTGGACCGGACCAACGGGACGCTGTATGTGGCTGAGCCCTTCGTGTACGTGAACTGGGCGAAGGGCGTCGACAAGAAGACGGGCCGTCCCATCGAGAACCCCGAGAAGCGGACCAAGCAGGGCGTCGACACCAAGAACATCTGCCCCTGCGCCATGGGCGGCAAGGACCAGCAACCCTCGTCCTACTCGCCCCAGACGGGCCTGTTCTACGTCCCGACCAACAATATGTGCATGAACTACGAGGGCGTCGAGGTGAAATTCACGGCTGGCGCGCCTTACGTCGGGGCCAACGTCCTGATGTTCCCGGGCCATGAGGGGAAGGACGACTACTGGGGCGCCCTGATCGCCTGGGACGCCACGACCGGCAAGCGCGTCTGGGAGATCCGGGAAAAGTTCCCGGCCTGGAGCGGCACGCTGGCGACGGGCGGCGGCCTCGTCTTCTACGGGACGATGGACGGGTGGTTCAAGGCCGTGGACGCCAAGTCTGGCAAGGTCCTGTGGCAGCACAAGGTCGGCTCGGGCATCATCGCGGCGCCGATGACGTTCCTGGGTCCGGACGGCAAGCAGTACATCGCGACTTACTCGGGCGTCGGCGGGTGGTTCGGCCTGCCGGTGGCGGCGGGTCTGCCGCCGGACGACCCCTTCGGCGCCCTGGGTGCCGTCGGTGCGGCCTACCAGTCGGGCTTGGATAAGGCCACGACGCTGGGTGGCATGCTCTACGTGTTCGGCCTCGAGTAAAATATGATAACCCTCTGAAATCGTCGCTCCCCGCCGCCGTCCCTCGACGGGGCGGGGAGCCCTATCCGCCCCCACGCCCCTGCGGACTCCACGGGAGAAACAAGAGGGGAAGGGTGTATAAGGGATCGCCAACTAAAGGAAGGCCTTCATCATCCCTAATCTTTTTAGAATTAGAAAAGGATGCTTAAGGTGATTTACGGTCCTTTGCGGAAGATCGTTCAGAAAGGCGTCGGATGTGTCGGATACGTCGGACTGGCCCTTCTATTATTCCTGGGTAGCCTCGGGGCCCAGGAAGCGGCACCCCCGACGGAGAACGTCCTGCGAGTCTGTGCCGACCCGGCCGACTTGCCCTTTTCAGACCAGAATCGTCAGGGATTCGAGAACAAAATCGCCGAGGTCGTCGCCCAAGCGATGGGCGCCCGACTCGAGTACTACTGGTGGCCCTATCAACGAGGCCTGACCCGGCGTACACTGGGAGAAGGTAAGTGCGATGTCCTCATCAGTGTCCCGACGGAATGGGAACTCGTGCTGACGACTCGACCGTACTACCGGACGACATATGTATTCGCATACAAGGTCGACCATGAAAACGAATTCGATGTGTCCTCCGGTTTCCAGGCCCCCATCCTTCGGAAGGTACGCGTCGGGGTCCACCTTAATACGCCGCCCCACGTCTTGCTGGCCGAGCATGGAATCGTCGAAAACGTCACGGCCTATCCTCTTTCCTATGACCCTCAATTTCATCCGGAGGACTATCCGGGGAAGCTTGTCGAGGACCTGTTGGCCGGGAAGGTCGACGTGGCCGTCGTGTGGGGACCCATCGCTGGGTACTTCGCGAAAAAGAAGGGCGCGTCCCTGCGGATCGTTCCGGTCCCGGACGAGAACCCCCGGATCCCCATGGCCTTTAACATGTCGATGGGCGTGCGTCGGGGGAATCAGGCCTTGAAGGCTCGACTGGAGGAAATCCTGACCGCCAAGGCGGCAGAAATCCGGGCCATCCTGGAGGATTACGGCGTCCCCCTCTTGGAGATTCAACCGGTCCGGGAAAAGCCGGCTCCCCCGAAGGAAGGCCATAGGCACCCGGGATGATGGAAAGGGGCGGCCGGACGCCCCATCTGTCTCAGGCAGGTCAGCAGGTGGGGGAGATCAAGGGTCGGAACGCCAGTCGTCATGCGGGTGTCCATACGTCGGGCGTCATCCCGGCGTCAAGGACCGACCTGATGGTATGACAAAGTGGGAAGAGGGAGCCCCTCGTTTGGTTTACTCCTTCGTCGCCAACTTCAGGGCGTCCTTTTATTACGTCGTCATGACTGCATTGCTTTGCCTATCTCCCCTCGACCTGAA
>JAUQPV010000259.1 GCA_030550225.1 Acidobacteriota bacterium
GGACGACCCGACCGGGTAGGGCCTGCGGATCGTAAAAGACCCCATCGTTCCCTTCTATCGTCCCGACGAGATAGGGGTCTTCGGTGAGCGGGGTCCCGAACCTTCGACACCGAAGACCGAATTCTGAAAATATCTTACCCACGGTTGTCATCGGAGGAGGACCGACCATGGCGAAGGACATTCGCTACGGAGATGATGCCCGGCAGGCGATCCTTCGCGGCGTCAATAAGCTGGCCAACGCCGTGAAGGTTACGCTGGGCCCGAAGGGCCGCAACGTAATCCTGGAGAAGAAGTTTGGTTCCCCGGTCATCACCAAGGACGGCGTGACCGTCGCCAAGGAGATCGAGCTGAAGGACCCCTGGGAGAACATGGGGGCCCAGATGGTCCGGGAGGTCGCCAGCAAGACGAGTGACGTCGCCGGGGACGGGACGACGACGGCGACGATCTTAGCCCAGGCCATTTTCCGGGAGGGTCTCCGGCATGTCGCCGCCGGGGCCAACCCGATGGAGGTCCTGCGGGGGATCCAGAAGGGCGTCGAGGTCGTCGTCGAGGAGATCAAGAAAATGGCTACGCCCGTGAAGGGCCAAGCCATCGCCCAGGTCGGTGCCATCGCCGCTAACAACGACATGGAGATCGGGGAGATCATCGCCCAGGCGATGGAGAAGGTCGGCAAGGACGGCGTCATCACCGTCGAGGAGGCGAAGGGTCTCGAGACGACCCTGGAAGTCGTCGAGGGGATGCAGTTTGACCGTGGTTACCTGTCTCCCTACTTCATCACGGACCCCGAGCGGATGGAGTGCGTCCTAGAGGATGCTTACATCCTAATTCACGAAAAGAAGATCAGCGCTATCAAGGAACTCCTGCCTGTCCTGGAGCAGGTCGCCCGTTCCGGCAAGCCCCTGCTGGTCATTGCCGAGGACGTCGAGGGCGAAGCCTTGGCGACGCTGGTCGTCAACAAGCTGCGGGGTGTCCTGAACTGCTGTGCCGTCAAGGCGCCGGGCTTTGGTGAGCGGCGGAAGGAGATGCTCCGGGACATCGCCATCCTGACGGGCGGCAAGGTCATCTCCGAGGACCTGGGTATCAAGCTCGAGAACGTCCGTCTGGACGACCTCGGCCGGGCCAAGAAGGTCGTCGTCGACAAGGACAACACGACGATCATCGAGGGCTACGGCAAGCCCGAGGACATCGAGGCCCGTGTCAAGCAGATCCGCAAGCAGATCGAGGAAGCGACTTCGGACTACGACCGGGAGAAGCTCCAGGAGCGACTGGCCAAGCTCGTCGGCGGCGTCGCCGTCATCCGGGTCGGAGCGGCTACTGAGGCCGAAATGAAGGAAAAGAAGGCCCGTATCGAGGACGCCATGCATGCGACGAAGGCGGCCGTCGAGGAGGGCATCGTCCCCGGCGGCGGGGTCGCCTACCTGCGGGCGTCCTTTGCGTTGGACAAGCTGAACCTGGATGGCGACCAGCAGATCGGCGTCCAGATCCTCAAGCGGGCTCTCGAGGAACCCCTCCGGCAGATCGCCAGCAACGCCGGTTGGGAGGGTTCTATCGTCCTCGAGAAGGTCAAGGCCTCGGACAACCCCAACTACGGGTTCAACGCCTTGACCGAACAGTTTGAAGACCTCGTCGAGTCGGGTGTCATCGACCCGGCGAAGGTCTGTCGTGTGGCCGTCCAGAATGCGGCCAGTGTCGCCAGCCTTCTCCTGACGACGGAGGCCCTCGTCAGCGAGGTCCCCGAGAAGAAGGAGGAGGCCGAAGAAGCCGCGATGCCTGAATACTAATTCCTCCCATCCCCGCTACGGGTCCGGTCCCGCGGACCCGTAGCGTTCCCCCATCGCTTAGACCACAGACGACAGACCATAGACCTTGGCCGTCCAGCCGCCTCAGGTCCCCATCCCCTTTGAGCGAGTTGCGACCTTCAAAGCCCCCACCCCCATTCCCCATTCCTCATTCCTCATTCCCCCTCCCCCCTCTCCCTCCTCCCGGCCCGGTCAGGCTTCTGGGCCAGGTACAGGGTCGCCACGCCGCCGGCCAGAGGTCGTAGCGTCGTCGGCTGAAAGCCGGCCTGCGTCAACCAGGCCTGGAGGGCCTCATAGTGAGGGAAGGCCTGAATGCTTCGCCGCAGGTATTCATAAGGCGCCCGATGACCCGTCAGCCATCCGCCCAAGACCGGGAGAAGCCGATTTAAGTAAAGGCCGAAGACCCATCGCCAGGGCCCCCATCGGGGCAGGGTAAACTCCAAGACGGCGAGCCATCCGCCAGGTCGCAGGACCCGAAAAAACTCTCGGAGACCCGCCGGTGGGTCGGCCAAGTTCCGCAGGCCGAAGGCGATCGTCACGGCGTCGAAGACCTCGGCCCGGAAGGGGAGCCGCAGGGCGTCGGCCTCGACCCAGACGATGGCCACGTGCCGACGTCGGGCTTTGCGGTAAGCGAGGGTCAACATCGACCGGCTGAAGTCGAGGCCGACCCGGAGACCCAAGGGCCGTCGAAAGCATAAGAGGGAATCCCCACTGCCGGTGCACACGTCGAGGACGGCGGCGTCGGCGTCGAGGGGCAGACTACGGGCCATCGTTCGCCGCCATCGGAGGTCGAGACCCAAGCTCAACCAGTGGTTGGCCCGGTCGTAGCGGGCGGCGATGGTATCGAACATCTCCCGGATTTCCGAGGCTCGGGCCATCGTCGCCACCCCGTCACTCTCCGTCGCGGGTTCGATTCCTGCCTTCCCGAGTTTGGGCCGCTACGTCCAGCCAGAAGGCCATCCCGTGGACCGTCCAGGCAAAGAGCGTCACGCCCCACATCGTCAGGTACAGCCCGCCCCATAGGAACAAGCGAGCTTCACCCACGGCTTCGATACGGGCCAGCCAGCCGGGCGACAGGAGGCTCCCCCAGACCCGGGCCGGCGGCGTCCGGTACATCACGTACGTTAGGCCCGTGCCGAGCAGGGCTGTCCCCCAAAGCAGGGACCCCTGGACGGGGTGCCCCCGCCAGAAGCGAGAAGCACCCGGGATCAAGAAGCTGAGGCCCCGAGCGGTCCAACGGCCGATCCGCCCAAGACGGTCGTGCAGATATCGTAAGGCTCCGCCGACGAAAAGCAGAACTCCGAACCCGAGACCCCACCAGGGGATCCCGCGGATGACCCACATGCCCATCGAGTGGCCGGCATTCTTCAGAACGGCAGGCCATCGGGCCGAGGCCGATAGGGTATGGAGTTCTGGCCATGTCGGTACGGGTGGAATCAATCGGTCTGGCGCCAGGTCCCGCCAGGGTCCGATGAGGTAGGGAGCCGCCTGTCGGACATCGTCGATGCGCTCGGCATCTCGGGCCAGCAAGGCCCGATCATATTCCAGTACGGGGCTATCGCCGCGGACCTGGGACCAGAGTTCCGGCGAGCGGAGCAGGTAAGCCTGCCAGCGGATCGACAGGATGCGCAGGGCTCGGGGTAGGTCCCGAGGCTCGGTCGCCGGCCTAAACAGGGCGTCCCAAGGTGGTGGCGGTCGCCGGATGAAACCGTCCTGCAGGAGCGAATCCCGCAGGACCTGCCAGGTCGAGAAGGCGCTGGCGTACCAAGTCTGTAAGATGGCCAGGACTCCAGCCAAGACGCCGGCCCCTAAAAGGAGTCCCACCCATATCCGAATCCGAGTTGGCCGAGGCGAGGCTCCCAGGGTCATGCCAAGGGCCAGACCGGCGGTGACGACCCACCCCCAGACGTCCAAGGCGGATTCGAGGAGCGTCACTCGGGCCCGCCACTCCAGGGGTGCCACGCGGTAAGCCGCAAAGTCTCGGGCCAAGACTCGCTCCATCTCCCGAATCCGCAGGTCCCAATCGACCGCACCCCGCTTTCGAAAGGTCTCGGCCAGGAGGCCGCTCCGCACGCCTCGGTCCCAGAGGTTCGGCGTCCAGACGGATGCCCGAAGGAAGCGTTCGGCGAGAGCCGGCGTGACGCCCTGGTGGGCATACTCGGCTTCCCAGAGGCGCCACCACGGGAAAGCCTCAGGAGCCTGGGCATACACCGGGATGCCACCCTTTCGCAGATAGGTCCTCAAGCCC
>JAUQPV010000017.1 GCA_030550225.1 Acidobacteriota bacterium
CCCGTCCGTTCCGGGACTGGCCGACTTTGAAAACCGAGACCCGCCTAAAGGGGATGGAAACCGGGGTTCTACGGCAATTGTTGATGAAGTTTCTGACCCACTTGCTTTGAAAACCGAGACCCGCCTAAAGGGGATGGAAACAAAGTCAATCCTTGCACTTCCACCGCTCCACCCACACCTCCCTTTGAAACCCGAGACCCGCCTAAAGGGGATGGAAACTTAATCAGGTATCCTGACTCTTAGCATTGTTTCCCTCCGGCCTGAACTTTGAAACCCGAGACCCGCCAAAGGGGATGGAAACGAATCAAACTCAGCTCCCGGAATTCCATCCTCCACCCCTATCCCTTTGAACCCGTCTCAAAGTTTGTAGTAGCGCAATTTATTGCGCTTCTCCTGCGGCGATAAATCGCCGCACTACAAACATCAAATCCAAAATGGATGAAGCAGTAGCATCCGATTTTTCCATGGAACTCGTCTCAAAAGTTCCTGACCTTTTAGGGAAAGAGAAAGGGAGGGGGTTTTGAGATGAGTTCTTTGAAGACCGAGACCCGCCTAAAGGGGATGGAAACGTGATCCGTGGATGTGGAGCCCACACCGTGTGGTCGACTTTGAAAACCGAGACTCGTGGGAAAGGGTCGGGTGGGGGCCGGGAGGGCTGTGGGCGTAAGGCCCGAACCGGCTCGGCCGGACGGCAGGCATGCCGAAGTTTATCCCGAGGAGGTCCCTTATGAAGGTGGTCCTTATCCTTACCGTGGGGACGACGGCCGACCCTATCCTAAAAGCCATCGAAGAAGCTCGGCAGGAAAGCCCGGCCGACCGTGTCACCGTCGTGCTTCTCTATGGGCGTCCCCTGGAGGGACAGAAGGTACCGACTCCCTTTGACGTTGCCTATGCGGCGAAACAGAAAGCCCATGAACTCGGTGTCGATGTGCGACTGATGGAAATGGACGATCCGGAGGACATCGACCGGGCTCTTGAGGTGTGCCGGCAGGCCCTTCAAGGCCAGGCCGCCGATGCGGACCGGGTCATCGTTAACTTCACGGGTGGAACCAAGGTCATGTCCGCGGCCGTCGTCCATGCGGCCCTGACTGAGCCCTTGAGTGGGGAACTTATCCTTGACTACACGGGCGGCGAGGTACGAGACGAATACGGTAAAGTCATCCGAGAGGCCATGCGGGTGAAGCGAACGGCCCAGACGGCTACGGCTGAATTTCTCCGGCAAGTCAAAGAGCATTTACGGGGCTCCCGGTATCGGGATGCCTACGCTCTGAGCCGCCGTCTTCCCGATAGCGGGCGGGCCGGATTCGTCCGGAGAGCCGTCGAGACCCTCTATCTGTGGGACGAATTCAATTATGAGGAAGCCGTTCACGTCATTCAGAGATCGGCCGAACAGGCGCGGGCTCTGACTGACGATGAGCATTGGGGATGGCTGGCCCAGACCATTCGTCGCCTCCTCGAGCCGGGCCAGCAGATGAAGGGCTTTTTGCAGAAGGTCTTGCGGCCCGCCCAGCAGGGGGGCGGTATCCCTGCTCCGGAGGCTATCCGTCCCATGGCTTTTTTCATCGCCGATGCGCTGGAGAATTGCGGTCGGCGTATTCAAGAGGGTCGTCTGACCGACAGCGTCCTTCGGGCTTACCGAGCCGTCGAGATGGCCGTGCAGGGCCGCTTGTTGCGAGCAGGCGTCAATCCTTGGAAGCCCCAGTGGTCGGCCTTAGGGGAGAACGTCTTTCAGGCCTACTTGACCCAGCTTGGGACAAGGCAACCGCCCCGGGAGCTGGCGCTTACGACGGGCCTGAAGCTCCTGGAAGCGATGGGACAGGTGCATCTGGACGAGGCGTCTCAAGAGCATTTGTGGGACGTGCAACGCACTCGGAATCATTCATACCTCGAGCATGGGTTCGATCGGGTTGAGGGCGACACAGCCGAACAGATACGGCAATATGCCATTGAATTATGCGAATGTATCTGGGGTGAGCCCTTAGAAGAAACTCGGGCCCGGGTTCGTCATGCTTAGAACTCGTCTCAAAACCCTCCCCCTGGGGGAGAGGGCAGGGTGGGGGCCTTGATCCAGAGCTTCTTTCTCCCTGGGGTCAGGGACTTTTGAGATATGAAGCAGTCATCCGTCAGGTCTTGTTCCAGGAGCGGGGATTCCGGCCCGAGCAGGTCTATGTCGATTCCACGCGGGGCACGAAGGCCATGTCGGCGGCCATCGATTACGTGGCCGTCAATTTAGAGCTGGGCGGGGTCAGTTACATCGAGGGGGAACGAGACGAGCGGGGTCAGGTGATATCTGGTACCGAGCGCCTGTCAAGCTTTCGGCCCTTGGAACTCCTATTCCGGCGTCATTGGAGGACGCTGGTCCAGCTCTTCAACGCAGGCTACTTTGCGAGTGTCCTGAATCGCATCGAAGACCTCCAGCCTTGGATCGTTTGGCCCGATCATCGAAGACGGTTGGACTTCATAGCGGGGTTGGCAAGGATCCTCATCGCAGGCCGTTTCCGGATCGAAACTGCCGTAAAAACCCATCTATAGGGTTCACTCCTACCCCCCTCGTCTCAATCCCCTTGACACCTACCGGCCTGGGACCTACTATTGGAGCAGTAGCTCTTTGAAAACCGAGACCCGCCTTAAAGGGGATGGAAACGAATCAAACTCAGCTCCCGGAATTCCATCCTCACCCCTATCCCTTTGAAAACCGAGACCCGCCTAAAGGGGATGGAAACATAGGGATAGGGTGGACACCCACGTCTGGAATCCGTATCCTGACTTTGAAAACCCGAGACCCGCTTAAAGGGGATAGAAACTCACCCTCCTCAGTCCGCCGCAGGGCCTCCTGCCGGGCTCGACTTTGAAAATCGAGACCCGCCTAAAGGGGATGGAAACCCCTACCGGAAAAGGCCGTAGCCCAGGCGGGTCTTGGCCCCAAGGCCCATGGTTTGCAGACCTTGGCGCAGTGCACCAGTGGCTTCCTTAAGAAGCTCATCCGCTTGAACGCCTTGGTCACTAACTCGTACGGTATCGCAAAGGACGATAAACCGGAAGGGCGTGTCGGCGACGGTCAGGAATACGACGGGGTTGGGGGATTCGATATCCAGGGCTTGGCGTTCTTTTCCCTGGTAGTATTCGGGGTAATGCACGTTCATGACGTCCAGTTCAAACTTGGGTGGCTTTGTCGGAAAAGCGTCCAGGAATTCGACGAGGCCTGCTTGCTGGGTGTGCCCGAAAAGACGGAAGATCCTTTTACGTCCCCTTTGCAGGATGTCGAGGACGTTGGGCGGTAGGGATATATCTGAGGGCCATGGGTGGATCTTTTGAGGGGTGTCCGCTTCAGGTTCCAAGGACCACTTATCGATAGCCTCCAGGCACGCCTGCCGGCTTTTGATGTCTATCGTCTGGAAGTTTGACCACGCCTTGATGGCCTGCCGAATAATCTCTCCTTCTATCTGGGCTCGCGTGAGTCCCTTGATAGCCGAAGCCGGGATGTAGGGGAGGCCCGTCGGTCGATGCCAGACCATGCCCGTCTCCCATACGGAGGCCGCCCCGAGGCCGACGACCATCCGGTGGGTCAGTTGGAAGTCGAGGGGTTCGGCCGACCGCCAACCGACTTCCTGAAGGCATCGACGAAGCTTTTCCTGTCGGCTTTGAAGCCACCGGATGACTTCCTGAAAACGCTGACCCTGGCCATACGCGCTGATGTAGCTTCTCCACAGGTGAGGCTTGAGTTCTGAGAGCTTACGGCGGAGGTCGATGGGGACGATGCGGTCGAAGAAGAAGCCCGGAGATGCGTCACGGAAAGGCTCCTCCAGTCGCACTTCTCTAATGCGATTCCTTTCTATCCAGACAGAACCGGCGGGTGTCGTCAGTGAGAGGACCGTATGAAAGGCAAGCCGGTCCATGGGTTACTTCTCCGCTGAGCCTTGTAATTCGGCACTGGCGAACCGTTTGATCCATTCAGCGACGGCCAGGGCTTCCCGGGTCCATCGCCGGTACTCGACGGCCGGGCGTTGCAGGATCGCTTCTAACAAATCGGCTTGGCCCGGTGGTAAAAGACCTGCCTGTCGGAACCAGTCCTGCAGGTCCTTGTAGAGTTGGCCCCACTGGTCGCCCTTGTCTTTCATGAAGGCCAGGGTAGCGGCCAGGCCGTTGTGGACGATCATGGCCGGGAGCTTAGCGGCATAACTTTTGTATTGGCCCTGCTTCGGGGAGGGCGTCTGAGCCTTGACTTTTTCCGAGGCAAAGGCGGCCATCTCTTGGGACCGTGTGCGATAAGGGCTTTTCTGCATGGGCTAACCTCCTCGTCCCAGCCCCTCTCCCGAGGGAGGGGATGGTGTAGGCTTTATAATTTCGACATGATCGATCATCGCATCCAGGTCATGCGTACGAGGCCGCGCCCAAGCGTTTCATCCCCGCCGAACTGAAAGACCCGATTATCGGTAAGCCGCCGAAGAAGCTGAATCCCGTCTTCACGACTTAAAGGCCTTTTGTCACTCCGAGGGGTCTCGACGTCCAGGATGGTCCAAAAGAGAGTCTCGGAAGGGATCATTTCTTCGGACCATAAGGCCTTTTCCGCTACCGTGCCCTTCACGTGGTCGATGCGAATCCGCGTGACGATTTCCGTCGCCATGTGGACGAGGTCCGCAAAGACGTCGTCGTGGACGAGGGCGATATGCGAGGGAATCCATTCCCTAAAGGGATTATCGGGACTCAAGGCCTCCTGGATGGTGGTCGCCACTTGCTGAAGCGCTTGGGATTTCTGCGGGTCCTTCAGGACCGTGAAGGCAAAATCCTCCAGGACGACTTTTGGGGCCTGGTCCAGCGAGACGGTAATTTGGGAGTTAGATGGGACGACGGTGTGCCCCTGGTCTGTAAGCTCTAAGGCCTGAAGGGTACTTGTAAGGTCGTCCTTCCCGACGCGCTTCAGGTCTCGTCCCAGGCGCTTCAGGACGACTGGGGCCGTGACCCAGGCGAAGACGCCGGCCAAGCTCCGGATCGGAAAGAGGGCGACTCGAGCATCCGTGATACTGAGGGCACCCGCAAACTCAGAGGCCTCCGTGGGTCCTCCCAGGTCTTTGAGGTCTTCGCCAGGTCCAAACAAGACGGCTATGGTGTCGACGTCCCACTTGTCCTGGTTCGACTTGGCTCGCCGGAGGGCCTCCCATCGGAGAACCCCCTTCAGTGAGGAGGATTGAATGATGGGAAACCCTGTAGTCCGCTCCCTTTGGACCGGGAGGTCCACGTAAGACACCCGAGCCCCGCTTCCCGGATGTAAGGGGGACTCAGCGTAAAGCCATATAAGGTGAGGCATAGGCGTACCTCCCTTCAGCGGGTCACTGAGTTTGGAGATCCTATCGAGAAGGGCACGGCCCAGCCGTACCCCAGGGTCGGCATGTCGCCGACGGCCATCCAGCCGTTTCCGGAAACCGGCTCGTCGGTTTGCAGGACCAGTAATGAGCCGGCCGGTAGAAGCCGACGGGGCGACTTTGGGGCATTCCGCAGATAGTCCCACCCGACGTGAACAGACGGCCCCGGTACCCGTACCAGGGCTTGAACCCGCGCCGTCGGACCGGAGGCCCCCGGCGCCGTGGAAAGAGGGACTCGATTCGGGTCCTCGACGACGGCCGGCGTCAGAAGCCGCAAGCCGAACGTATCCAGCTGGACCGACACCTCCCCGAGACCCGAAAGTTCCTCCACGATGGGCTTCGGGGCCAGTCGCAGGAAGGCAAGCCGGCGCTCCCCGCCGAGGCGAAGGGGTGCCTCGGAGACCTTATCGAAGTGCTCGACCAGACGCATCCAATCCGGCTCTGGCCAGGTCCATCGTTGGAGGCCGACCAGCAGGCCCACGCCGGGACGAAGCCGAACATAGTTCACCCAGTAGAAGGCACCCCCCTCCGGATGGACGACGTTGAGAGCGCTGTCCATCCGAATACCCGGGCGGGCCTCGGCTTCGTAAAAATGGGAAGCCCGCCGAATGACGTCGGCCGAGACGGGTTGACCGGCCTGCCATCGGCGGAAGTCGCCTACAGCCATCCAACCGCCCGCCGGTTCAACATGGCCCGGATCGGTCGACCAAAAGAGGGTCGGACTGAAGGGCTGAGGAGCGGTTTGGACCCAGGCGGGCCAGGCTCGGACTTGTAGGCGGCCCGGGGGCTTGGCACCGTCCGAGGCCCGTAAGAGATCCGCCGGCGTAGGGACATAGACGGTCAGTGGGTCTTTATCTTCGATGAGCAGGGGTCCCAAGAAGCGAATGGGAGAGGATTCAGCGTCGCCGAGACGGGCGAAGGCCCCGCCGTAGAGGGCATAGCCGATGTAGGTCCGGAGGGCACCGGCGACGGTCGCCGGCAGGGGCGGAAAGCGACTTTGGGCGAACCCGCCCTCGGCGGGGCTGAAGGGTCGTCCGTCTCGGAACAGCCACACGTCGGCCGGTTCGATGAGGAGCCAAATCATCTCGGTCATGGGGAAGCCTTTCCTTTCGTCCACAGGGGTCGAGCTTGGATTGAAATTAGAAATTGTTTCAATTTTTTGTAATATTGAGCCAAGTTTGGGGATGGAGGGCCGCTGAATTTTTGCCTCACGTCATCGGGGACGAGTAATACGGTCACGATACATGGACCTTCTTCCCTCAGGGGCTTAATGATGAGGGGGGAAGCATGCCGTTCTGGCCAGTGCCTACCTCCGGTCTCACTGGGATGGAACGGATAGCCGAGCAAGGCCTTGTCAGGCACGCCTAAGTCCTTCCGGAAGGTTCTGTAGGACTGTTCAAGGGTTTGCCAAGGTTTGCTCGTATAGAGAACCCCGTCTATACGGAGGCTCGGTCCGCGCAGGAGGTCGAGGTATTTTGGAAGTATCTGCGAGTAGAGGCGCTGGAAATCGGCAGACGAGGTCAGGGAAGGGAATCGTTCCTGGAATTCCGGGGGGTCGACCCTTTCGACGATTAGACTTCCATAGCCTTTACGGGCTCGGGTCCCAAAGTTACCCAGATAGAAGGACAGTCCGATGGCGGCGCGGATGAGCTCCACGTCTTTGTCATCGGCCCAGGGCTCGACCTGAAATCGGACTTTTAAGCTTGTACCTTCTGGAATGGTAGGCCTTCGGTTCATTCGAATCGAGAATCCAAAGTAGGGGGCAGGTATCGCCGTAGAAGTTTGAGATGAAGGAGGAAGGGTTTGGACCTTTAAAATGGAGGCCTGGGGCGTGTCTCCGTGGACGGCGCCGAACAAGCGGTCTTCGTCCTCGCGACTTCCGCCGGCGACCCGGAACCACCAACGGATCAGGCCCTTGACGGAGGCGGCTCGCCATTCGGCTTTCCCCTGATCGGCCCCGCTCATGGCCATCGGGGTCACGACCCGGAGGTGAAGAGTCCATTCCCGAATATCCATCGTTTACCTCACATAGACTCCTCGGGCCGGGCCATGAAGGCCACGGTCAGAAGGAAGTGCACGAAGTCTTGTAAGGACCGAGCCTCGCCTAATAGGGCCTTCAAGTCTTGCAGGACCTTTTCGTAGTCTTCTGTCATTTCTCCTTCGACCGAACGCTGGAGGTGAAGTTTCAAGAGGGAGACCGCCGCCTCCCGGATGGTTTCCGTCATTTCGGCTTCCTCGAATCCGTGGAGGCCGACTACGTCCGCCGCGTATCGGTACACGAAACGGGTCGAGAGGCCACCCTTCGTCTTCAGGAAGGCCCGATACAGCCGCTTGGCTACTTCGACGACGGGGAGACCTGGATCCCCGACTTCCCAATGAAATCCTGTCGTCACGAGGTCTCCAGACCGCTTCAGGATACGGATCTCGAAGGCGCCCCGACCCCGTCGCTCCTTCGCCGACCGTTCGGCGGCCCGGACCTCTTGTAAGGCGATGGAGAGGGGTGCCTTCACGTGGCTAAAGACGATGCCGGCGCTCATATCTCCTTTCTTCAGGACGTGGTTTCGAAACCTTTGACGGATTTCGTAGGCCAGGTCGAGGGCATCCCGGATGGACGTCATCAGCAGGACGTCGTCGCCGCCGGCATACACGAGCTGGGCGTCATAGCGTTCGGTACAAAGCCCCAAGACGTATCGGCCGGCAAACTCCGACAAGCGACGGGAGAGGGCCGTATGCCACGCCGGGGACATGGGATGTTGTTTTCTCAAGAATTCCCGAAGTTCGGGGTCTTTTTGGAAATACTCGACGATGCGGGGGTGAAGGACTTCCCCGACGGACGGATTCTTTCGGCCGCTGATCCACTGGCCCATGTGGTCGCCGTCCATCAGGACCAGGGCATAATAAGATTGGACCTGGGGACAAGGCCCGATGGACTTTTCCCAACACCGCTGGAATTCCCGGACCTTGTGGACCATCTCTCGAACCCACTTTTTCCAGGACTCGTCCTGGGGCGGTAGATTCCATTCTCGGGCCATGTCTTCGAGGTCGGGTTCCTGCCCGCTAAGCCACTCACCGGCTATTCGGATGAATTCCCGGAGAGGGGTATCCTTGGCGGCCCGCCATAGGGCCTCGGCCGTCCACGTTTGAACCGACCTCTCCAACAAGGGCGGGGCTTGCTGAAAATGGCTCACGACGTCATGGACAGCCTGCCTGAGGTTAGGGTCGGCCTGAATGGTCTCCTTATGCTCAAGGACATCTCGCTTGAAGGCAAAGGCACCGACCTCATGAGTCGAGGGAAAGCGGGCAAAGTATCCGAGGCCCTTGAGTTCTTCGCCGAGTTCCCGGTCCAGGAAATACAGGAAAGTCCGTTTAGTCCAGCAGACTCCGCATAGGTACTCCCCTTCTCGGATCAGCACAGGCCAGCCCGCGTTCGGGAGCCGCATCCGTTTCCAGAAGTCATTCTCTGAAGCACGAGTGATGGAGGTGAATTCGTCCGGAACGGTGCCGGCCTCGACCTGGGCCTTGGCCCAGACCGTTCCCAGCTCGACCCGTTCACCGCAGAGACTGCACATGCGACCTGTAAGGTCCAGCTTCGGCCATGTCTCCAAAGCCTGCGTCTTGGTCGCCGCATGGAAACGTTCCAATAAACCGTGGACCAGGCCGTAAGCGAGGGTGACGGGTACGTGAGAGCGATAACGGGGACGTTCGGCTATCCATCGAATGAGCTCCAGGGTCGGGTCATCGGAAACCCAGGCCCTGTAAGTTTCAAATAGGTGGTCCAGTGTTTGGGAGTTCATCAACGCCTCATCGGCCGGTGCTGAATCTCGCAGATGGAGGGGAAGCTGGAGAACGACGACTCGGAAGTAAGATCGGGCGTCGGCCCAGGCCTTTTGGGCCCATGCCCGGAATGAAGGCTCAGCCGAAGACCAATCCTGTAGCTCTCCTTCACGGATGATATTCTGAAGGGCCTCATCCATGGACTCGGTCGTTCGTCGAGAGACGGCCCAGTCAGCTAAGCGGAGGGCCTGAAAAACGAGGTTCTCCCACCGTCGCAAAATCCGATCTCGCACCCGATGCGGCCATCCGTCCGTCCAGGGTACTAAGGCTAAAAAGCGGTTCGGGATGTTGGCGACTCGGACCAGGCGATCCCATGGGTAGGGCCGCTTTCGCAGGATTTCGTTCAGAGGCTGATTTACATCTCGCAGTTGCCGAAGGAGCCACCAGTCAAAAAGACCCAGGTGAAAGAGGGACGGAAAGATGACGTGGTCTGGCCCTAAGTCCTGCGCAATGGCCTCGATCCCCTGCCAGGTCAGGTAGGATAGGAGGTAACTGCCGGCCAGCAGGTCCGCCGTCTTCCGGGCCGTCGAAAGGAAGGACTGTACGGGCCCGACGGAAGCCAGTAATAGAGCAGGGGCGGGAAGACAGGCGACAAGGGCACTGACTTGGGTCAGGTGCTCAAAGAGGCTATGATTCGGGGCCCGGGTATCCGCCGGGAAGTCGAGCATGACGGAGCGGCGTTCGGGTCCGACGTCGTCGGCCAACATTTCCGGCCACAGGCGATAGACGAGGAGGAATCGGAAAAAGTCCGTCGTCTCATGAAGGGGGTCCAGGACCGACCGAATCGTCTTCATGGCCGGGACCAGCCGGATAGAGGCATAAAGGCCCCGGTCTTCCGACCCCGACCAAGGGTCCCGAATCGGGACGTGCCCCGTCCGATGGATGTCTTCCAGGATCGCATCCTCGGCGATTTGTACGTCTTTTATCAACAGGCGCGTCATAGCAGCCGCCAGCCAGTCAGCCAGCCGGACTTGGCGCTCTTCTTCGTCCGAGGGCGCTTCCGAGAAACCCATGAAGATTTCTATGACCTGTCGTGCGACTTCATCGTGGGGCCGCTTCTGAAGGAAGCTTACGGTCAACTTATGGGGCGGGTCATGAAGGAAAGCCTTTAGCTTCAAGCGCCATCGGGAAGGGTCTGGGCCTGTCATTCCAGGCATAAAGACCTCCTATCAAGTCTCTCCCAACCGTTTCAGGAGGGCGTGGGCCCGGGACGTCAGGCGGAGGAGGGTGCCCGTCGCATCGTCCCGGACCCACTGGACGAGGCCGAAGTCGAGCCACCGCCGGAGGCACGCCTCGGGACAATCCGTGACCGGGAAGGCACTGTCGCCCCGACTTTGCCAGAAGGCCACCTCCCGAGGCGTCGGCAGGTAGAATAGGGGCGGGAACTCCACGAGTTCGTCGAATTCCTCATGGATGTAATAAACAGGGCATGCCGTGACGAAAGCCGCCAGGGCGACGATGACGACGTGGGCCTTGAACCCGCCTGTCGCATTAAAGACGACAGCCGAGTACGTCCGCTGGGCCTGGTGGGTGACGTCGACCAAGTGCCCCAAGAGCTCGACCATCCCCTGCCGGAAGGCCTCGACGGGCCGATCCTCGGCCGATGCCTCCGGTGACCCAAAGTAACCGGGCACACCCTGCGGCGTATAGATCTCGTGGCTCAGCGTCTTGAAGTAGCGGGTCAGGGTGGTCCGGACGATTTCGTTGGATGCCGTCTGCGTCCCGACCAAGTACAGGGCGACGTCCGACGGTCGGCGGCCGTGGGTCCGCAGGTAGAACTCCAGACTCCGGACCTCGGCCGAGCGGCCCGCCGGGTCGGCTTCCAGGAAGGCGTAAATCCGGTCGAGTTCGGTCGGATTCTCAAGGACTTGGGTCCAAAAGGCCTCGTCCCGCATGGCGGGGCGCGGGGAGAAGTGACCCGCTTCGACGAGGTGCCCGATCAGACTGTTACCGACCGAGACGATGTGAAGCTCTGCGGGCACGGTAATCTCGTCTCTCGGAGTGGAAATTACAATTTTACCTGTTGGATCTCTTTATTCAACCCCATATTGGGCGGCCGCCTGCCCCTACCTTACCCCGGAGACCCCTGGGCGAAGTAGTTCAGGACAGCCATCGCCCCGAGGGCCAGGACGATGACGGTCAGCATGATTCGAAAAGCCCGGCTCGTCAGGAAGCTCCCGATGAAGCTTGCGAGGACCGCCCAGCCGATGGCGGGGGCCCAATCCAAGGGGATGGTCCAGCCGGCGGCGTTTAGAAACCCCACCGTGATATGCCCGATAGAGTTGGCGGGGCGCTCCAGCGCCGTCAGGGCTCGTTGCGTTAATGCGACGGCCGCCGAGGGTATTTCCCGGATATAGGGCCTCCACGTCCAGAAGGCCAGTAAGGCTAAAAGCGCCGCAAAGACCCATCTCATGACCGACCCCCTTCGAAGAAGTAGGGCACGGGCTCTGGCCCGCGCCGATGGGATTCGGCCGGGGACGACACCCTATGGGAATTTCCTCCGAGATGGAATGGAAACGGACGGCGGCCAGGGGTCGACCGCTATAGAGGGGGAACGTGTATAAGCGAGGTCAGCGCGACGGGAGGAGGTGAGGATAGATATTATAGGCCGTCTGAACTGGCCGGCAAGTCCCCCAGTGGATCCATCCTTGCCTTATGGTTAATGACTCATGGCCCACGAGCAGGGGCCATAATGGCATCGGAGGGGACGCCATAAAAACGGTGGATGGGCCGAGGCGCCCAAGACCGGCTCGACGGGCCTGGGGCGTCAGGCCGGGGGGATGTGGGTGTCGAGGTGGGGAATCAGGGCCGATTCGTCTTCGGCGGGGGCCTCAGGGTCGGCGGCCAGCTTGCTGACGAAGGCCGCCAGGCGCCGCATGACCTGGACCGTGTCCATCGGGACGAAGAGGCTCTCGTGGGCGTGGTGCCAGAGGTCGCTCAGGTCGAGCCGGCCCTCGCGCAGGGCGTCTAAGAAGGCGTTCACGCCCCGGACGAAGTCCCGGCGTCGGGCGGGGTCTTCGTGGTTGTAATAGTCGTAGAGGGCGACCCGTAAGACCTCTTCGACCCGGTCGACGGTAAAGCGGTCTTGCATCTTGCCGAGGACGGCGGCGGCCGCCGTGGCGATGACGGCGGGGACCGTGATGGAGTCCTCCGGGATGCCGAGGCGCTCGGCTTCCTCGGCGGCCCAGTCGTAAAAGCACTTCCTCGTCACGCCAGGCCCTCCCCAGGACATCGGACGGACTCGATCCTCGGTTTATAGAGTAGGACTCGCGGCCCGGGATGCAACACGGGCCGTCGGGCCTACCGAGCCCAGGCGTAGTGCAAAGAGCAAAGGACAAAGGACAGGGGGGCTCTCTTGACCCTTCACTCTATGCACTTTGCCCGGTGCCCCTTTCACGGAGGTGCATGGGAGGGGTGGGGGATACCCCTCGATATCCTGATTCACGGAGGCGATGGCCATGACGGGGATTCGTCGGGTCGGGCGCGGATGGACGGATGTCGACCGGGGGCAGGGCCCCGGCCCCACGGAATACGCGGTCCGACCGGGGGATACGCTGGCCCGTATCGCCCGGCGGCTGGGCGTTTCCCTGGAGACGCTCCTGCGGGCCAACCCCCAGATTCGGGACCCGGACCGCATCTTCCCGGGCCAGGTCCTCCGTATCCCGGATGGGCAGGGTCCTTCACCGGCGGTGACCTCACCGGCGTCGCTCCGAGACACTTACGAACGGGCCCCCGGACCGGGTCTCTTCGGGACTCGCCCGCTTCCTCCGGCGGTCGGTGGCCTACGGGACCCCTTCATGCCGCCCTATGTCCCCGTGACGATGGACTCAATGGATGCTACCCTGAAGGCTGTAGGCGCTGAGCCTCTTCGTGAGCGTATCGGCGGGGAGGTAGTCCTGGCGGCCCTCAACGAGACGATGAAGCGGTTGGGTCTGGCGACGCCCGAGGAGAAGGCTATGTTCATCGCCCAGGTGCTTTATGAGTGTAACTATCTCAGGACCCTGGAGGAATACGCAAGTGGCTGGAGTTATGACCCGTCGGTAAAGCCTAAGAAAGCTAAAAAGTTAGGGAATACTCAGCCTGGCGATGGCCCCCGCTTTAAGGGTCGGGGGTTCATACAGCTCACGGGCCGCTCGAATTACCAGGCATTCACCGAGTGGCTTCACCAGTACGTCCTCCGGCGATGCCCTCAGGACAAGGCAGGACTTGAATCCCGAATCCGTCAGGAACTGGAAGACATCGTTAGGGATTTCAACAAACGGGCTTCGGACCTACGGGAAAGTATCTCGAAGACCCAGTATGAAATCGCCAAGATAGAGGCTCGACTGAAGGATCCTGGCTTGTCAGACGCAGAGAAGAAGTTGCTCTACCACAGGCTCCAGCAACTCCGGGCGCATCTGAAGGGCCTAAAGTGGCGACTTGACCAGGTAGAACGGGACCGACACCGGGCTGAGAAGGGGCTGACTTGGGTGACCGACTTAGACTTGGCCAAGGCCGATTTTACCCAGGAGCCGTACAATGAACTCATCGGCCTCTCACCGACACTCGCCGGTTTAGCGACCCAATACTTTTGGGAAGCCAACATCCTGGGCCGACCTTGGGCGGGAGACCCCCGCCGAGTCAGCCGAGCTGTCAATCGGGGCGATCCTTACACCGATAAACCTGCTTTAGATGAGGATAAACGCCTTTTGCTCTATAAAAAGTCCCTGGAAGTCCTGAAAAGGGCATCCTGACAGAGCGTTCGGCCCGTGAGAATCCCGATGGGATCGGCTTTTCCGACCCTTTAAGAAATCGGGTGTCAGGTGCTGGGTGTTGGGTCCAAAGAGGCTACAGACCATAGACCTAACGGAACCGTTCGATTCATGAGAATCCTGACGAATCTTGAAAAATTGTGCTTCCTGGACGATGGTAAAGGTCGATCGGGGTTGTTCCCTCGAACCGAACAGCTCTGCCCAAGGAGGTGTATCATGCCACGGCGAGGCGCGTGGGTGATCTTTTGGGGCTCGTTCCTTCTTGGGGCCCTGGGGGCGGTCGGCGTGCGGACCTGGGCGGCGGACGTTGCGGGGGAGCCGCCTTGGGTCGTGGGTGCGTGCAAGGGCAGGGTGGGGTCCGAAGAAAGCCTGGAAGGCCTATCCGAAGAAGGCCTACCAGGCCTACTCGTCCAGCCCGGGGGGCGGCTGATCGGGCAAATCCATCGCTACATTCGTCCCCTGGTGATTTCTGAGAAACAGCCGCCCCGGCGAAGACCGGGATACGTGAAGCCCGGGTACTCGATAGACGTAACCCTTCCCGTCTTGGAAGGATTGGGCGATCCTCAAAGTCGGCAGGCTTTTCGAGACGTCGTCGTCCGGCGTGCTGAGGAAATCATCAAGAGCTACAAGTCCAGTTTTCAAGACGTGGAGGAGCGGCCGGAAAGCGACGAAGAGAGGAAAGAACTGGAAAAGGAGGGCCTGCTCCAGGATTCTCCAGGTAGCTATCTGGAAATCGGTTACGCCGTGACCTACCTGGACGACTCGTGGGTCAGCGTGCTTTTCTGCGTCGAGGATTACGGCGTGGGCGCGGCCCATCCCAATGCTTGGGCCTATACGGTCAATTTTTCGCTTCGGGAGGGTCGGGTCCTTCAGCTCGGGGACCTCTTCCGGTCGAACCATCGATGGCACGACCCGGCCCGGTTCACTCGTGAATGGGTTCGGGACTGTGCGACTCAGATTTTAGAATTTCGAGATTATTTCCAGGAAGAAGAGCTGGAGAGCATCATCCGTGATCTCTTGACGGACATGTATGGAAAACCCATTCGGGCGTGGGAAGACTTCCTGCTGACGCGCCGGGGCCTCATGATCGTCAGTTCATCCTTCCCCCACGTAGTCGGCGAGGTCCAGGTCTGTGAGATCAGCTATGAACGCTTGAAAGGAGCCCTCCGGCCGGAGTTCGAGGCCCTCCTGGGCCAGAAGCCCGAAGGCGGTCGACCTTCTCGAACGCCGGGTCGGACGTCGTCGCCCGTCGACCGGTAGTTATAGTAGGGCCGTTCGGTTCGTGAAAATCCGTATGGATTCAGCCTTTCCGACCCTTCCGGGGAGGACGGTTTTTCAAGCCAAGGGCCGTTCAGCCGTTCGGGAGTTCGGCAGGTCCGCAATAAAGCCGTAAGGCAATCCGGCTGAGGCCCGATGGGCCAGGGAGCGGGAAAAGTGGGGCTGGATCCCGAGTCCCTTTCTTCCCGCCGCATTATCCCGCATCCCGCATTGCGTAGCTTGCCACCCGCAGACGGTTGCTGTATCTTACCCCGCCTCGCGGCCCGTCCCGAAAACGGGAGCTGTACCGATGTGGCGTGGGATCATCCATGCGTACCGTCCTTTCCTGCAGGTCGCTTCCGTCGAGCCGGTCACCCTCCATGAGGGGAACACCCCGCTGATTCCGGCGCCCCGCTTAGCCCGAGCCATCGAACTGCCTGCCTCGCTCTACCTCAAGTACGAGGGCTTGAACCCGACGGGGTCCTTCAAGGACCGGGGGATGACGGCGGCTTTGACCCAAGCGGTCGCTGACGGGGCCCGGGCCGTCCTCTGCGCCAGCACGGGAAACACGGCCGCCTCGGCGGCGGCCTATGCGGCCCGAGCGGGCCTCCGGGCCTTCGTCCTGGTCCCGGCCGGCAAGGTCGCCCTCGGGAAGCTGGCTGGTGCGATGGCCTACGGGGCGACGGTCCTGGCCATCGAGGGGAACTTCGACGTCGCCTTGGAGTTGGCCCGGCGGACGACGGCCACGTATCCGGTGACGCTCGTGAACTCCCTAAACCCTTACCGGCTGGAAGGCCAGCAGACGGCCGCCTTTGAGGTCTGCGACCAACTCGGCCGGGCACCAGACTGGCTGGCGATTCCGGTCGGCAACGCCGGCAACATCACGGCCTACTGGAAGGGCTTCCGGATGTACCGTCAGGCCGGGCGGGTCGCTACCCTTCCGAGACTCTTGGGCGTCCAGGCCGAGGGCGCGGCACCCCTGGTCTACGGTCGTCCCTTCGAGAAGCCCGAGACCATCGCGACGGCCATCCGCATCGGGCGTCCGGCTCGAGGGGCTGAGGCTCGGCAAGCCGTGCAGGAATCCGGCGGAATGTTCCTGGCGGTGTCCGACGAGGAAATCCTGCAGGCGTGGCGTCTGCTGGCGACGGTAGAGGGCGTCTTCGTCGAGCCAGCCTCGGCGGCGTCCATCGCCGGTCTCCGGCGAGCCCTGGCCGAGCGGCGGATCGAGGTCTCGACCGACCAGACCGTCGTGGCCGTCCTGACGGGTCACGGCCTGAAGGACCCCGACATCGCCCTGAAGACTCTTCCGGCACCGATTCGGGTCAAGCCCGATTGGGACGCCTTCCGGGCCGTCCTGGAACGGGCGATGGAAGCGTAAACGGGCAGGTGGGCAGGTCGGCAAAGGGCACCGTTCGCCATTCGCCCTTCGCTTCTTGGCATTCATTCCCACTGACTGAAGTCGACCAAATCGAGCAGGCGGGGACGGCCGTCGTGACAGCCGACGGCCGGGGGCTTCTGCAGGGTCCCCAGGGGAGCGAACCGCTTGACGCCGACCCGGGCCAGCCGGCGGGCCAAGGCGCCCCAGGGTCGTCCCATGGCGTAGCCGACCGTCTGGAGGTGCCGCCGTTGAGGGGCCACGACGTCCGGCAAGATGTCGAGGTCCTCCACAGGCTTGACGAAGACGGACCGGTAGGTGCACGTCGGTTCGAGGTCAGGCCGGGGCGTCCAGACGACCGTCCAGGCCGTGTCGTCGCTCATCCAGACCTCGGCGTCGGGTTCGGCCAGCCATCGGGCCCGGAAGCTTCGGACCCGCATGGCCTCGCTGGCCGAAAGCCGTCGGCGGGGCCATCGGGCCTGCCATCGGCGGAGGGCCTCGGCGAGGTCTTCGGCAAAAGCCCGGGCGGCGGCCTCGTCGTCCGTCTCGACGTAGACGACGTGGGGTGACATACAGCCCTGCTGGTCAAACCAAGCGACGTCCTCGGCGAGTCGGTCGGCCGCTTCGGCCCGCCGGTCGGGCGCCTCGAGGATTTCCCGGCCGACGATAGCGAAGCTGATCCGATGAGGGTAGGGGAGCCATCGGGCCGGGCCGGGGACGAGGGTCCGGAGGGTATCCAAAGTCGACTCATGGCCGTAGGCGACGACGACGTGGGCGGCCGCCAGGACGGTCTGGGTCGTCGCTTTGTCCTCATGGGGCCATTCGGCGACGACGCCCAGGTCGGCCCAGTCGGGTCGCTCCCGGCAGAGAGCTTCCCAAAAGGCCGGGGCCAGGACGGGTTCGTGGCGGGAGACCCGAATGAGGAAGGGCCCCGGCGTGAGGAGGCTGAAGGCCAGGGCCAACAAAGCCGGTCCCGGCAGGTTTCCCGGGAGCCACCACACGCGAAGGCCCGGACTCGTGACATGCAGGCGCAAACCCCGGGCCCGGTCGAGCCGGAAATCCTCCAAGACGGTCAGGTCGCCGAATTCGGCCCGGAGGAGCCGTTCGAGGGTCTCCCGACGGACGGCCCGGAGGTGCTCGTCCAGGATGGCCGCCAGCATGTCGGGGTGGAGGCCCGTATGGACGTGAAGAGCCTCAAGGACCTGCCGGCGTTCCGGGTCGGCCGGGTCCAGCCATCGGGTCGCGACGACGTGGACCGTCGCCAGGACCTCCGAGAGGGCTGGGGGTCGTTCGACCCATCGGGCCGTCGCTCGGTCCAAGGCGGCGGTGATCTCAGCGGCGCTTGTCATCTCGGCAGTTTGGAAGTCCGGCCATTCGAGAGCTCGGGAGTTCAGCAGATGGGGTCGTAGACCGATTTTGCCAACTTGCCGAGCTCTCGAATTCCCAGACTGCCGAACCCCTGAACTCTCGAATTCCCGAACTGCCGGGCCCCGTCACTCAGGGGCCGCCGAACGGAGACGGGTCACCTGACGGATCTCCTTGATGGCCTCGAAGGCGGCGGCCGCCAGGCTCTCGTCCGGATGGTCGAGGTACTTCTCCAAGAACGGCAGGACGGCCGGGTCCTCGGCGTAAGCCGCCAGCCGAACGAGTCGCCGCCGGGACACGGCGTCGAGTCGGTCCATGTATCGGAACAGGGCCGGCAGGATGTCGGTGGCGTACTCCGTCACATAGGACGCCAGTTGGGCCATCCGAGCCTCGTCGCCCTGTTGGATCGTGCGGATGAAGCCGACGTCGTGGTCCGGACGGCCCATCCGGAAGAGGGCCAAGTCCATCGCCAGGCGGACGGCGGGGTCTTCTTCCTGAAGGTAGGCTCGGCCGACGGCCTCGGCGTTTTCGGATTTTCCGAGACGGCCCAGGCCCTCGGCCGCATAGCGCCGGACCTCGGCCGAGGGCGATGTCAAGCCCTCCAGGAAGACCGGAGCGGCCGGTTCGTACCCCACATAAGCGAGGCCCCGGAAGTAGATCAGCTGGCGTTCGGGTTTCTTCTGGCCCTGATAGGCTTTCCACAGGGTCTCGCCGAGGGCCGGGATTTCCCGATGGCACTGGGCCAGAGCCCAGACGGCGCGCTCCAAAACGTCGTTGTCCGGCGCCTGCCACCAGGACAGCAGACGGCTCAGGGCCGAGCAGGCCCGAATTTGACCGAGGCTCCAGAAGGTCCCAAGGACGACGTCCTTCGGTTGGGGTTCGCTTAAGAGCTGGACAAGGTCCGGCGCCAGTTCAAAGAGCCAAAGGCGTCCCACGGCTTGGACAGCCATCGGGGTCCACCGGGTGTCCTTCGCCTGAACCCACCGGCGAAAGCCGTCGACGACGGCCGGGTGGACCCGCTTCCAGGGGACCCGCTCTGCCCGGGGAGGCCGAAAGAGTACAGGGAGCACTTGTTGCAGGACCGTCGGGACCGGCGTGCCCAGGTAGTAAGCCAGGACGTAGCGATACGCCTCGACCCGGTTGTCCCGGTCGGCATCTAAGAGGGCCTTCCCCAGAAAGGGCTCGACGGCCGGGTCCTGAATGGTCCCCAGGGCCCGAATCACGTGGAACCGCACCTTCGGCTCTCGGTCGTCCAGAGCGGCCCCCAGGGCAGGCACAGCCTCGACGGACTGAAGGTCCGCCAGGGTCTGGGCGGCCCGGATTTTTTCCTCGACGGAGCCGCTTTGGAGGACTCGTTGCCAGTCGGCGACCGTCAGAGGCGGATTTTGGGCCGCCGCGCGCCCGACGAGACTCAGCAAGAAAAGGATGCAAGATGTAAGATACGGGATACGGGATGCGAGATGCGGGGTGCGAATCGTTCCAGGACTCGACATCCGACGGTGAGTTCGCACGGCAATAATGCTCGTTCGTTGCGAAGGATTCAGGCCACCGGTATGATCGCCCAAGGGGAAAGGAATTGCAAGCCTGCACCCAATCCTGAAGACCGAACACCGAATTCCCACGATGGCTCGGGTACCCGGTGCGGACCTGCGGGACGTGCTGGCCCGCGTAGAAGTCGTCGTCGTGCGTCTGCCATCCTGGATGGGCGACATCCTGCTGGCCCGGCCTTTTCTGGTCGAACTCCGGCGTCGGGCCCGGGCTCGGGTCGTCGCCCTCGTGCGGTCCACTTACGCCGAGCTGGCGGCTTGGCTCCCAGAAGTCGATGACGTCCTGCCCATGCCGGATGGGCCAGCTTGGCGGCGATGGGTATACTTGCGACGGCACCGACCGGCCTGGGCCGACCGATCGCTGGGCATCGTCCTGGCCCATTCGTTGACCTCGGCCGTCGAGCTGTACGCTTTGGGCGTCCCCTGGCGGTACGGCTACGACACGGACCACCGGCGGCCGTTCCTGACCCACTGGATGGTGGCGGCTCGAGAACGCCGGACCCACGAGAGCCTCCACTTTTTGCGCTTGCTCCTGCCTATCGCGGGGGGCGTTCCGGAGGTCCCGGCGGCGCTTCCGGGCCTC
>JAUQPV010000260.1 GCA_030550225.1 Acidobacteriota bacterium
CCAGGAGTTGAATGCTATAAGCGTCGATACCGATGTCCTGCGTGGCCGACAGGACCGTGAGGCCGATGACGGTCACCCAGAGGACCCAGGGAGCCTCTGCCAAACCCGACCAGGGGAAGAGACCGAACAGGACAGCCAATCCGGCTTGGCACCCTACGATCCAGTACTTCCGCCGCCCCCACAGGTCGACCAGGGGGGCCCAGGCAAACTTGTACGTCCAGGCCAACCCCGTTAGATGAAAGAGGCCGATCGTCTCAAGCCGAAACCCGGCCCGCCGGAGGGCGACCGGGATGACCTCGTTGACGAACCCAAAAGGAAAGCCCTCGGCAAAGTACAGGAGGGCGACCCACGGAAGCTTGCGTCGAAGCGATGGCATCGTCGTCGACATCGGACCGTCCATCGGTCGGACCATAGAGCCTAATCATAGACCATGGACCATAGACTCCAGACCATGAGCCATAGACTCCAGGCTGATCCCGGAAGGTCCCCTCGCCTCCCCCCGAAACGGGGAAATCCAGAGGACCTGGGACCCCTCAAGGCTCCGGAAGCAGTCTCAAAAATCCCTCTTCCCGGCCCTCACCCGACCTCTCCCACGGGGAGAGGGCTTTGAGATGGCTTGCGGTCAGGTTCAGCGTCCGTAGCCTATCGTCTATGACCCATGGTCCATGTCTAGGGTCTGTGGTCTATGGTCCATCGTCTGGGGAATCTTCTCGGACCCCCGACGTCCCCAATTTGAGATTCCCGGCCGCCGCATCCATAATGAAGTCGCCTCGACAGGCACGGGCAGATAGGCAGGTCGGCAGATGGACTCCTTAGCGCATAGCTCATTGGCTCATCGTCCTATGAGCTATGAGCCATGACTTACGAGCTCATCTCAGCGGGACCTTATTTTCAAGCATTGGCCTGGTACCTAACACCCGACACCGAATTCAAAACAGGAGCGGGGCTCATGCGCATCGCCGAACGGATGAGTCGACTGGGGACGGAGACGGCCTTCGAGGTCCTGGCGGCCGCCCGTCTCTTGGAAGCCCAGGGCCGGGACATCGTGCACTTAGAAATCGGAGAGCCGGACTTCCCGACGCCCGACTTCATCATCGAGGCGGCCCATCGGGCCATGCAGGAGGGTCAGACCCACTACGGACCGGCCGCCGGTTTGCCGGACCTGCGGGAGGCCATCGCCGAACACGTGAGTCGGACCCGACAGGTCGAGGTCTCGCCCGAGCAGGTCGTCGTCACACCGGGGGCGAAACCCATCATCTTCTATTCGGTCCTTGCCCTGATCGAGAAGGGCGACGAGGTCATCATCCCAGACCCCGGCTTTCCTATCTATGAGTCGGTCGTGCGCTTTGTCAAGGGCGTCCCCGTGATGGTTCCCCTACGGGAGCGGCTCGGGTTCCGATGGGACCTGGACGAGCTCCGGGCGGCCGTCACGCCCCGCACGCGCATGATCATCCTGAATTCTCCCCACAACCCGACGGGCGCCGTCCTGACCGAGGAGGACCTCCACGGGATCGCCGACCTGGCCTTGCGGCACGACCTCATCGTCCTGGCCGACGAGGTCTACTCGGAAATCCTGTATGAGGGGACTCACAAGAGCATCCTGTCCATCCCGGGGATGGCCGAGCGGACGATCCTGCTTGACGGCTTCTCGAAGACCTTCGCCATGACGGGGTGGCGCCTGGGATACGGCGTCATGCCCGTCGAATTGGCGCCCCACGTCATCCGGCTCATCATCAACAGCGTGTCGTGTACGGCTACGTTTACCCAGTGGGCCGGCCTGGCCGCCCTGCGGGGGCCTCGGGATGAAGTCCACCAGATGGTCGAGGCCTTTCGGAAGCGCCGGGACTTCATCGTCGACGGCCTGAATCGCATCGAGGGCATCACGTGCCATAAACCCCAGGGGGCTTTCTACGTGTTCCCGAACGTGCAGGCCCTGGGCCTGCGGAGCGGCGCCTTGGCGACCAAGCTGTTACGGGAATACGGCGTGGCCGTCCTGTCGGGGACCGCCTTTGGGGCCGCCGGCGAGGGCTACCTGCGGATCTCATACGCCGCCAGCCTGGAGACCCTCCAGAAGGGCCTCGAACGCATCCGCCAGGCCGCCCG
Source organism: Acidobacteriota bacterium (assembly GCA_030550225.1). Classification (GTDB taxonomy): domain Bacteria; phylum Acidobacteriota; class HRBIN11; order HRBIN11; family HRBIN11; genus HRBIN11. The sequence goes on from JAUQPV010000260.1 coordinate 2,104, forward strand.
GGACCTGCGGACCCGCCAGTCGTCGGCCGGGTCATGAGCCGCCGTCGAAGTGTCGGGACGTCTTCCATCCTTAAAAGTTAGAACGTCTCAACTCTGCTGCTTCATCCATTTTTGATTTGATGTTTGTAGTACGGCGCCGCGTCGCCGCATGAGAAGCGCAATAAATTGCGCTACTACAAACTTTGAGATGGACAAAGCACTACGGCCGCGAAAAGTGGCCGCATGGACTACTGAAAAGACGTCTCTTTCTTCTCGAAAAAGGCGAAGAAGTATACGGGTTTACGTGTTTAGGCAAGAAAATCTGGAGATTTGGCGGATCGGAAGTAAAAGATTAAACTTATAAAATAATTATAATTATATGATCGACTCATTTCGGTGTCGGACCTTACAATCGAAGTGGGACTTTCTGCCCTTGCAGACGTAAATTTCAGTGCCCTGGGCTGTCTTGGGAATGAGAAAGAGGCCAGGCCATCCATTGGGCAGGGACGACCTCTATTTCTTGAGGGTATAGATCAGCAAGTATCTATGAATAATCTCCAAGCGGTCCCCGGCCCGGGCGCATGGCCCGCCTTCCGGGACCACGATGACAATCTCCTGGAGTGCCCAAGAACACTGGGTCCGTAGGACCTCGTATAAGAGGAGGCCAGCCGGAATCAGGTCCCCCCCGTCTCGGAAGTCCATCACTTCCACGGCCAAGACGCCGCCCGGGGGAAGGTACGTCAGGCCCTGCCGGGCCAGGTGCATGACCGTAGCGCAGTATTGCCAGAAGGTACATTTCGTCATCGGGAACGGCGGCCAAGGGATAAAAAGGAGGTTGGTTGAGATTCCTACACCCGGCGAAGGCTCCTCCCTGCCGTACTCGACTTCTAAGTAGGGACCCGGCCCGCCGAAGCGTCTTCGTAGGTTCCGCCGTACTTCAGATTCTAACCGGTCTTTGGGAAAGACCCATACCGTGGTCGTTTCCAAGGCCTCTTCGCACGTCTCCGGGGCGCCCTTCCAGCAGAGGCGGTACGGAACAGCCGGTGGCTCCGACGGCTCCGGCCCGGGGACGCTTCGGCGCACGGGTTTCTCAAAGACCGGTAGGTATTCATGGGCCAGCAGGAGGAAGCCGTGACGAACGCTCCGGGTATACCAGAAGCCCGTCGCCTTACAGTTGTGCTGTCGTTTGATCACCAGCTCGTGCAAGACAAAACCCGCGTCTAAGAATGCCCGGATGACCTGGAAGCCGATGGGGATCACGTGCTTGGACTTCCGAGTGTCCCCGACGAGGATGGCGCACTTCCCGCCAGGCTTCAAAACCCGCCAGCTTTCCCGGGCGACTTCTCGCATTTCTGTCAGAAAATCCGGCACGTCGAGGCCCGACAGGTCGCCGGGAATTTTCGGACTGTAGGGGATGATCCCTGCGTAAGGAGGATGGGCGCAAATGAGGTCGACGCTGGCAGAGGGGATGTCGGACAGGTCCCGGGCGTCCCCGACCCGGACCTCCGGCTCGTACACCGTCTCTCCAGCCAGCGAACGGGGCGGGGAAAAGCGGACATTTTCTAACGTCATCTGGACGGCGGCCGGATTGATGTCCCGGGCGATGCAACGACGACCCAACAGCTTGGCCTCGACAGCCGTCGTCCCTCCACCGACGAAGTAGTCCAGGACGACGTCCCCGGGCCGGGAATACTTAAGAATCAGGTTCCGGGGGATGTAGGGTGACCAGTTGCCCCGGTAGCGGCCGTCATGCGTGGCCCAGGCGCCCCGCTGTTTGAAGCTCCATACGGTCGTGACCTCTTCCTGGAAGGAGGGGGGTGCCCACCGTCGGATCGGCCGGGGGCGCCGAAGTTGACTCACGTTCACGCCGTAAGCTTCCGTAAGGATTTTCTGGAGAACATTGAAAGAGATGCCGTATCGTTCGCCGATCTCGGGGTCGGGGACACCCCGCTCTTTATC
>JAUQPV010000261.1 GCA_030550225.1 Acidobacteriota bacterium
CCTCCGTCGGCGGCTACCCTTTGTCCTGCGGGTCGAGCCGGATAACCCCGGTCCTGGCTGGCGGGTTCGGTACGTGGGGACGGCTTATATAGAATAGGCAGGTCGGCAATTCGGCAGTCCGGCAGTTCGGGAGTTCGGCCATGCGGGAGCCCGATGTCGGGTATAGAAGGCAAGAAGCCAGGAAGCCCGAAGGTAGGATGATATCCTAAGTCGCCGAAACGTGCCCTTTCTTTCCCAATAGGGGGGCTTCTTATCTTTTACTCTCTTCTACTCTCCCCAACCAACGTTGCCCAACTGCCGAACTCCCGAATTCCCGACCTGCCGAATTGCCGAATTCCCAAATTCCCGAACTGCTGAGCATGGGGCCATGCTGAAGGCTATCGCTTTTGACTTCAACGGAGTCCTCATCGACGACGAGGACGTGCACTATCGGTTGATTCGAGACCTCGTGGCGCCCCTGGGGATCGTCGTCACAGAGGCGGACTACTTCGAGAAGTACGTCGTCTACCGGGACGACGATGCCTTCCGTCAGGTCTTGATCGATGCCGGCCGGCCGGCGACGCCGGACGTCGTCGAGCACCTCGTGCGGGAGAAGCGGCGGCGGTACCTGGAGGAGGTCTTGCGGGGTCTTCGCGTGTGTCCGGGCGTTCAGGCGTTCATCCCCGCAGTGGCCGCCGCCTATCCCCTGGCCGTCGTCTCGGGGGCGGCCCGGGCCGAGATCGAAGCCATCCTGGAGCACATCGGCCTCCGGTCTTACTTTGGGGTCATCGTCGGGGCTGAAGACGTGACCGACGGCAAGCCGGCCCCGGACGCTTACGTCGAGGCCGTCCGTCGCTTACGGGCCTGGGTGCCTGCACTACAGCCGGCCGAGGTCCTGGCCATCGAGGACACACCGGGCGGGCTCTTAGCGGCCCGGCGGGCGGGTCTCCGGACGGCGGCTGTGCTCACGACGTTCCCGGCCGAGGCCCTCCGGGACGCCGACCTGATCCTGTGGGACGGCTTCGAGCGCTTCCCGTGGGTCCAGGTCCACCTGCTCTTTGAACAGACGGAGGGAGCATGACCGGAGCATAGAGTATTTGCCCTTTATCGGGCGAGAAAGGGGGCGACGTGGGATTCCTGCAAGAAGGGGGCCGTCGGACCGTCCCCCGTCTCGGCGGCCTGAAGGGCCTTTTCCAACACATGTCGAAGCTCCCGAACGTTACCGGGCCACGGGTGCGACACGAGGCACGCCAGGGCCGATTCGGAAACGCCCAGCCAGCGGCCCTGGGAGATTTGCTGGACCAAGTAGTTGGCCAGGTAGGGGAGGTCCTCCCGACGCTCGGCCAGGGCCGGGACGGTCAGGACGTGCTGGGAAAAGACGTCGATGAGACGTTCCGATAAAGAGGGGCGGCCCGCGCTGGCCCGGTGGAGGTCATCGGGGCTGACCAAGATCCACCGAATGTCCAAGCGCTGTTCGATGCCCTCGAGGGTAATGCGGGGATTCATGATCCAATCAGCCAGGCGGTCTTGGACGTCCGGTGGGCACTCGTGGACATTGCGGAGCACGACGGTCCCCTGATGGAGGGGCCACCAGAGGGGCGGTGTCGGGCCCTCAGGTCCCTGAAAGGACATCCGGTAAGGGTCGCCCGGACAGCCCATATGACAGATACGAAGAGTCCCCTGCGGACGACTCAGTTCGTGAAGCCATCCGGCCAGGGTCGTCTTGCCGGACCCTGGAGGTCCGACGACAGCGACCGGCGTCGGCAAGGGGGCGACCGCGATGGCCTGGCGAATGAGGCGGTACACGGGCACGGAGAAGCCCCAGAAGGGGAACGGGGCCCAAGCGGCCCCATAGACGCTCGAGGGCCGTTTCACGCCGGCGTGGGCGTCCCACCATCGAACGATCCAGAAGATAAGCGAAAGTAGGCTCCGAAAGGTGGGGTTCCCCAGCCGGGCGGTCTCAGTCCAGAGGAGGGCCACGCTATGAGACGTCAAGGGCACGACCAACACGCCGAAGGGGTCTTCCGTCAGTCGCCACTGGATGCGGGGGGCCGCGGCGGCCATCTGGAGGGCCCACTCCTGCAAATCTATCGACGGAGGCTCCAGGCCCGTGTCCAATGAGACCGTCGGCGTACCCTGAGGAGTCTGACGGAGGACCATGACCCGATGGATAAAGCCCCGCTGGATACAGACCTGGAGCGTCCTGCGGACGGCCCGTTCCGGGTCCTCCCGGGCGAACGCTTGCCACTCCGTATAGAGGTCCTCGGCGAGTTGCCGGTCCGCCTGAAAGCCGTGGAGGGCCTCTTGACAGAGGGCGCCCAGCTCTTGAGCCGAGGGCGTCGCTACCTGATCCAGCGGGGCCATGGCCGACGTCGGGACCCGCTCCAGTAGGAAAATCACACGGCCCAGGCGGATGTCTTCTACACCGAAGACCTCGACCTCGCCTTGGATGCGGCGACCGTTGACGAAGGTCCCGTTCTTTGAGTCCAGGTCCCGCAAGACGACCCGGTCGGTCAAGGCCTGAACGGTCGCGTGATAGCGAGACACCGTGGGGTCCGGGACGACGATCGGATTGTCATGGGCCCGGCCGATGCGGTAAGTCTGTCCCGGCGTCAGGTACACCTCCAACCGCAAGCCCGGTCCCTGAATCGTGAGTCTCCACACGATCGACCCCACTATCCGGAGGCAGTAAGGCAATAAGGCAGTAAGGGAAGTGATCTTCGGCGTGAGGCCCTGGGTGCCGGGTCAAGGGGGATACACCTGACATCCCACTGCCCATCTGGCCACTTTGTTGCCTCACTGCCTTTTCTACAGCGCCTCGACGGCCATCGCGATGCCCTGACCCCCGCCGATACAGGCGCTGGCCACGCCATATCGGAGGCCGGACCGACGGAGTTCCCGAAGCAAGGTCAGGACCAGACGGGTACCCGTGGCACCCAGGGGATGGCCCAGGGCGATGGCCCCGCCGTTGACGTTTACGCGAGCGCGGTCCAGCTCCAGGAGCTTCTCGACGGCCAAGTACTGGGCGGCAAAGGCTTCGTTGATCTCCCAGCGGTGGACTTCCTCGATCCGCAGGCCCAAGCGGTCTAAGAGTTTCCGGATGGCTGGGACGGGTCCGATGCCCATCACGTCGGGCGGCACGCCGGCGACGGCCCAGCCGAGAATCCGACCCAAGGGCTTCTTGCCGGCCGTCCGGGCTTCCTCGGCCGTCGTGACGACGACGGCCGCCGCTCCATCGACGATCCCGCTGGCGTTGCCGGGCGTGACGAAGCCGTCCTCGCTGAAGTAAGGCCGCAGGCTGGCCAACTTCTCTAATGTCGTATCCGGCCGCACGTGGTCGTCCCAGTCAAAAGTTTCCTCCCGCCCCTTCCAAGACACTCGAATCGGTAGGATTTCATCTTGGAAGAACCCTTCCGTCCGGGCCCGGACAGCCGCCTGGTGGCTCCGATAGGCGTACTCGTCCTGCGCGGAGCGGGGAATCCCATGAATCCGGGCAAGCCTTTCGGCCGTCTCGGCCATCAAGAGGCCGCAGACAGTGTCCCGGAGGGCCAGCCACAGCCAGTCTTGCAGTTTCAGACCCTCCCCGAACCGGACGCCCCGCCGGAGGCCCCAGACGACATGGGGCGCCTGGCTCATGTTCTCCATCCCGCCGGCGATGACCCATCGGGCCTCGCCGAGGCGGATCATCTGAAAGGCCTCGACGATGGATTGAATCCCGGAACCGCACAGGCGGTTGACCGTGTAAGCGGGGACTTCGACAGGCAGGCCAGCCCGCAGGGCCACGTGGCGGGCCCCATAGATGGCGTCACCGCTGGTCTGCAGGGCGTTGCCAAAGACGACGTGGTCGACGGCGTCCGCCGGGAGGCCGACTCGGTCCAGCAAGGCCCGAACGACCTCGGCCCCAAGCTGGATGGCCGAGAAGTCGGCAAAACGTCCGTTCCAGTCGGCAAAGGGGGTCCGCAAGCCGTCCACGATGACGACGTCGGAAGCCATCGTCGCCCTCCCTTGGGCCGG
>JAUQPV010000262.1 GCA_030550225.1 Acidobacteriota bacterium
CGTACCAGAACAGCTCGTAGATGACCTGACTGCTGATGGCATACGGTGTCGCCCGGCAGTGGACCAGGGCGGCCTTGACCCGGTAGTGCCGGAGCCACCGGGTGTCGGCGTAGACCCGTTCGGCCACAGCCGGCGTCACCCGGGGACTCCGCAAGATGGCGAGCACGTGGAAGGGCTCACAGGCCGGATTTTCCAGGACGGCCAGGAGGGCTTCTTCCGTCGCCTGCTGGATGACGACCCAGAGCTTTTCCGCCGGGGCCGTACGAGCTGTATGCAAGAGTTGCGCACGGTCTGGCATCCCATGGCCCTTTAAGGGGAATCCCATAAGGCCGTAGGGCAGTAAGACGTCTGGACGGGAACTCCAAATGGTTCCTACCGACTCATGGCCGCTGCCTTATGGCCCCCGACTTTGGGGTCCAGCCGGGTCTGCCTTACAATCATAACACAAAGACAGGAAGTGAAGGCAGGTAGGGGAGCATCGGATGGGCCCTGGCGACAGTCCTTTTTCGGACCCCGTCACGCCGTTACGACAACGTCACGGTCCCGAAGGGTCAGAAAAGTCGAAGGGAGGTCCTATGGAGAAACCGGAAGCTTCGGTCGACGAGCTGTGTGTCCACACGATTCGATTTTTGGCTGTCGATGCCGTCGAGAAGGCCCGTTCGGGTCATCCGGGGGCGCCCTTAGGAGCGGCCCCGATGGCCTATGTCCTGTGGGACCGCTTCTTGCGGCACAATCCGGCGAATCCCCTGTGGCCAAATCGAGACCGCTTCGTCCTCTCGATGGGGCACGCCTCGATGCTTCTGTACGCCCTGCTGTACCTGACGGGGTACCCCCTGTCGATGGAGGAGATCCAGAACTTCCGGCAGTGGGGGAGCCGGACGCCGGGCCATCCCGAGCGGGACCCTGAGGTCGGCATCGAGACGACGACGGGTCCCCTCGGACAGGGGTTCGGGAACGCCGTCGGCATGGCCATCGCCGAGGCATTTCTGGCCCAGCGGTACAACCGGCCCGGCTTTCCCGTCGTCGACCACTACACGTACGTGATGGCCAGCGACGGCGACATGATGGAGGGCATCAGTCATGAGGCCGCCTCCTTGGCCGGCCACCTGCGCCTGGGGAAGCTCATCGTCTTGTACGACGACAACCGCGTGACCATCGACGGGTCAACGGACCTGGCCTTCAGCGAGGACGTGGCCCTGCGCTTTCAGGCCTACGGATGGCATGTCCAACGGGTCGCCGACGGCAACGACTTGAGGGCCATCGAGCAAGCCCTCCGCCGCGCCCGAGCTGAGACCGAGCGACCGAGCCTGATCATCGTCCGGACGCACATCGGCTACGGGAGTCCCTACCAGGACTCCGAGCGGGCCCACGGCGAGCCCCTCGGGCCGGAGGCCGTCCGGGCCACGAAGGAACGACTCGGGTGGCCCCTCGAGCCGGCCTTTTACGTCCCCCAAGCGGCGCTGACCCACATGCGTCGGGCCGTCGAGCGGGGTCGGGTGTGGGAAACGGAATGGCGACGGACTCACGAGGCCTGGGCCCGGGCGTATCCGGATCTCGCCGCCGAGTGGGAGATGGCTCACCAGCGCCGGCTTCCTGAGGGCTGGGACGCTGACCTGCCCCGGTTCTATCCGACCGAGGTCGGTGTCGCCACGCGGGACGCATCCAGCGAATTTCTCAACACAGTCGCCCGACGGATTCCCTACCTCGTCGGGGGATCGGCCGACCTCAGCCATTCGAACAAGACTTACTTGAAGGGTTTGGGGGACTTCCTGGCCGGCCATTACGAGGGTCGGAACATCCACTTCGGCGTGCGGGAACACGCCATGGGGACGATCCTGACGGGGATGGTCCTCCACGGGGGCCTGATTGCATACGGGGGGACATTCCTCATCTTCAGCGACTACATGCGGCCGACCCTCCGGCTGGCGGCCATGATGCGGATCCCCGTCATCTACGTGTTTACGCATGACAGCATCGGCCTCGGAGAGGACGGGCCCACGCATCAGCCCGTCGAGCACCTGCCCTCTTTGCGGGCGATTCCCCACATGACGGTCCTCCGGCCCGCCGACGCGAACGAGACGGTCGCCGCCTGGCACTGGACCCTTCAGTATCAGGAAGGCCCCGTCGCCTTGGTCCTGACCCGTCAGAAGGTCCCGGTCCTGGACCCCGAGCGCTATCCCGTATGGGAGGGCGTATCTCGCGGCGCCTACATCTTGCAGGAAGCGACCGGGGACCGGCCTCGGCTCATCCTGATCGCGACGGGCTCGGAAGTTCATCTGGCCCTGCGGGCGCAGACCCGCTTGGAGGCCGAGGGCATCCCGACCCGGGTCGTGTCGATGCCGTCTTGGGAACTCTTCGAGCGCCAGCCGCCGGCCTACCGGCACCACGTCCTACCTCCAGACGTCCCGGCTCGACTGGCTATCGAGGCGGCCTCGCCCCTCGGTTGGGAACGGTGGGTCGGTGATCACGGAGACGTGCTGGGCCTGCGGCGATTTGGCGCTTCCGCCCCTTATCCGGTCATTTTTGAAAAGCTGGGCTTCACCGTCGAGCACGTCGTCGAGCGCGCCCGACGCCTGGTGAAGGGCGGGTAAGGCCGGATCAAGGGATGCAAGATACAGGATGGGATTGCGGATTGCGAATTGGGGATCGCCGATAAGTTCCCACGCGTAGCCCTTCATTCCCAATTCGCAATCTCTTCTTCATCCCGTTATCGCGCATTTCGAAGGACCTGATGCGCCGAAGGCTTCGCCCCTGGTTTCGGACCTCGCTATCCGTCGCCCTCTCGGGGGCCTTGTCCGTCCTCCTGCTCGGGTGGGTCCTGCGGCAGGTCCCAGAAGACCTGGGCACGGCCTGGTGGCGGACCGCCTCCGTGTCGGCACTCCTGGCTTATGGGGTCCTCAGTCTCCTGGGGACTCTCCTGCGGACGTGGCGGTACCGACTGTTGCTGGGACCCTGGCGACCCGGTGGCGGTCCCCTCTTTTTGGTCACTTTGGTCCGGAACTTCACGGTCGACATGCTTCCCCTGCGGATCGGGGGTCTCTCCTTTCCACTCCTCCTGCACTATCGTCTCCGGGTCCCCTGGGTCCCGACGTGGTCTTGCTTTGTGTGGTCCTTTGTGTGGGACACGGCGGCCCTGGCCCTTTTCCTGTGGGTCGCGTGGAGTCATTTGACGGGGATCGTTCCCCAAGCGGCGTGGCTGGTCGTCCTGCCAGCGGGTCTGACCGTCATCGTAGCCGGTCTTTTACTGACACCGGACACGGTGTGGCGGGGCCTGATGATGGGTGTATTCCGACGTCGCCACCGGTCCCCCTTCCGTTGGGGGCGCCGGTCCCTGGTTCGGTTCCTACGGTTCGGAATCGGCCTGGTCTCAGTCGGTTCGGTCCGGCGGTCGACGGCGTGGGGCCTGGGGGCTCTGTCGGTCGGCATTCGGCTGTGCAAGTACTGGAGTCTGTATACCCTTTACCAGACCTACAGTGGTCGACTGGGGTCCGATGCGGTCGTCGGATTCTTTGTATTCATCTGGACCATCACGATGGCCGAGATGACGGCCTTGCTTCCGATCCAGGGTCTCATGAACATCGGCCCCTGGGAAGCGGCCTGGACACTGGCCCTCCGGTGGGTCCACGAGGGTCAGACGGCCGTGGCGCCCCTCCTCTCGACGTTGGTCCACTGGACGACCCAGGCCTGGGAATATACCATCGGCGGCCTCGCCTTAGGCCTTCTGTTGTACCGGGGCCGGCGGATTCCGGACAGGCCCCGGCCGAAGGGACCCTGAGCCTCGGAGGATGGGTCTATGAAAATGGTCATCCAGCGGGTCGCGTGGGCCCGGGTCCGGGTCGATTCGGAGGTCGTCGGCGAGATCGGACCGGGCCTTTTGGTCTTCCTATGCATCGAGAAGGGCGATTCGGCCGACGGCCTGGACTACTGGATCCAACGGTTGCCTGTCCTGCGGGTCTTTGGAGACACCGAGGGCAGGATGAATCTCTCCCT
>JAUQPV010000018.1 GCA_030550225.1 Acidobacteriota bacterium
ACCCACCTAATACCCTTTCCATGGAGGTTAATAAAGGATCTTGACTTTGAAGACAGTTGCTCTCCCTGTGGGAGAGGGGTCGGGGTGAGGGCTCTTCACCCGACCCTTTCCCATAGGGAGAAGGTTTTGCGGTAGTGGTCTTCGGAACGCCGGGAGTCATCCCGGCGTCCCCCCGTCCTGGCGCCGCCGGTGACGGCGGCGTCTAAGATGCAGAACACCGGCAGTGATGCCGGTGTCATCCCGATAGAACCGGCCGCCATCCCAGCGTCTCCTAAAACAGCGTCACTTCCAATGTGAACATGACTTTAGGTCTTAGGTATGGCGAATAGCGAACAGCGAATAGCAAATGGTGAATCGTACTTTTCCCGTTCGCTATTTGCCATTCGCCGTTCGCTGTTCACCGTTCGCCATCGACGAAAGGCCCCGGGCCTTCAGGAGGCGGGCCATCTTGCGGCGGGCCCGAAACAAGAGGACCCGCACGCTTCGTTCCCCGACGCCCACGATCCGGGCGATCTCCCGATGGTCGTACTCCTCGACGTGCGCCAGCCACAGGAGGGTCCGCTCTCGAATTGAAAGCCGGTGGAAGACGGTCATCACGTCGGCCGCCTCCGGGGGCAGGGGTCTCGCAGGGCCCGCCTCGTCCCGTAGACGTCCGAGGACCTTACGTTCCCGGCGGACCCGCCGCCAGTGGTCGTATACAAGATGGGTCGCCGTCCGAAAAAGGTACGATCGCAGGGCCGCCTCGTCCATCTCGGGGAGCGAAGTCCGCAGGAGCCGCATGTAAGCCTCCTGGAGGACGTCGTCGGCCATCGAGGGGTCGCCCGTGACCCGCAGGAGGTACCGCCCGAGGGCCGGCGCCGTGGCCTCGTAAAAGGCGGTAAACCTCGCCTCGTCCCAGGACCGGACCGACCCTGACTCGTTTCGGGTGCTCACGAGCGCTCCCTCGGTCGCCCTACCGATAGTAGAGGACCCATACAGTTCATGCATGATCACCCTTTCGTGATGACATGACAGGGCGCCGAATGGACTCATGGCGGGTAGATGTCGCCACGGTCGGACGGCCCCGACGACCCGAGCTGTGCCCACGCCACGCTGCCATTTTAGCCGCCATTTTACCGTTAGGGAGTCGGGCCAGGTTCTGTCCCTGAGGGACGGTCGCCCGTCTCGCCGAAACGGCGGCCCCACCAGTGGGTGACCCACGCGCCCAAGAGGAAGGCGACGCCCAGCGCCGTCAGGATGACGCCGGGGAACATCAGGCCGGGTTCCTCCAAGGCCGGCCACCACCCCACGAAGATGAAGGCCAGCCCCAAGAAGGTCAGGATCAACCCTGCCCGGATCCACCGCAGGACGGTCGCCGGTCGTTCGGCCGGCGGCATGGCGAGGCCCCGCAGGAACTCTCGACCCTCTGGGGTCTTGAGGAATTCGGCCAGCTCCTGGGCCGACCCGTACTTCTCGATGAGACGGTTATAAATCTGGGCTTTCATCTCCAGTTCCGCCTTCCGTCGGCGGGCCTGTAGCCACACGACGAGGACGATCGTCACAAACGCACCCACGATGGCCACGATGGGAATCATCAGGGCCAGGGCGGCCGTCATGAAATCGGTCCACTCCATTGGGGTCCTCCTTTTTAGGGGCAGTAAGGCAATAGGGCAGTAGGGCAGTAAGGGAGAATAGTACCGGATTTCCTTTTCTCGCATCCCGTATCTCGTATCCCGCATCCCGTATCTTGCATCCCGTATCCCGCATCCCTGCCAGACGTCTGAGGCCCGGGTTCGGTTAACAGGGGGACCGGTCGGGGAACCCGCCCGGCGGGACCGGCGTTGAAAGTAGGGAGGGCAGTAAGGGAATAGGGCAATTCGGCAGTTCGGGAATTCGGGAGTTCGGGAGGTCGGCAAGGCGAGACGGCCAGGTCGGGACTTTGGCCGACCGAATTTCGGCCGATGGCCTTCTTCCCCTCGGCCTTCTATGTCCGTGGGCCGAATTGCCTTACTGCCTGATTGCCCGATTGAGGTGGCCTATGCGTCGGAGAGAGCCCCGGCGAACTTTCATGATCTTTGGAGGACTGGTCGTCCTACTGGCGGCGGTCGCCTTCTCGCAGGCGTCCCGCCCCTGGAAGGTCGACCCGGCTATCTTTCAGAATGTCGCTTGGCGGAACATCGGCCCGGCCAACATGGGCGGCCGCATCACCGACATCGAGGGCGTCCCGGGCAATCCATACATCATCTATGTCGGGACGGCCTCCAGCGGCCTGTGGAAGACGACCGACGGGGGCATCACGTGGGAGCCTATCTTTGACGACCAGCCCGTCCACTCGATCGGTGACATCGCCGTCGACCCCTGGAACCCCGACGTCGTCTGGGTCGGGACGGGCGAGGACAATCCCCGGAACACCGTCTCTTTCGGCAACGGCGTCTACAAGACGACGGACGGCGGGAAGACGTGGCAGTACTTGGGACTGCCCGACTCTCGACACATCGCCCGTATCGTCCTCCACCCCACGAATCCCGACATCGCCTACGTGGCGGCCCTCGGTCACGTCTTCGGACCCCACCCCGAGCGGGGCGTCTTCATGACGACTGACGGCGGCAAGACCTGGCAGAAGGTCCTCTACGTGGACGATACGACGGGCGCCTCCGACCTGGAGATGGACCCCTCGAATCCTAACATCCTGTATGCCGGCCTGTGGACCTTCCAGCGCAAGCCGTGGACGCACCAGAGCGGAAGCGAGAAGGGCGGCCTCTTCAAGTCCGTCGACGGCGGCCGCACGTGGAAGAAGCTGACGAACGGCCTGCCCAAGCTCGTCGGCCGCGTCGGCGTGAAGGTCGCTCCCAGCAATCCCAACATCGTCTATGCCATCGTGGAGTCCAAGGAAGGCACGATCTACCGGTCCGACGACCGGGGCGAGACTTGGCGGATGGTCAGTAAGGAATGGCGGGCCGTCGCCCGGGGCTTCTACTACACCGAGCTTCGGGTCGACCCCCGGAATGAGCACCGCATCTTCACGATTGCGACTCAGCTCCACGTGTCTATCGATGGGGGTCGGACCCTGCGGCGCATCGCCGCCTCGATCCACAGCGACCACCACACCCTCTGGATCGACCCCCAGGACCCCCGGCGCATCATCGACGGCAACGACGGCGGCATCGCCGTGTCCTTCGACGGCGGGGAGCACTGGGAATTCTTGAACACGATCCCGATGGGCCAGTTCTATCAGGTCGCCGTCGATGTGCAGGGCCCCTTCTACAAGGTCTGCGGGGGCCTGCAGGACAACGGCTCCTGGTGCGGGCCCGCCCGAAGCCGGAACCCCGCCGGTATCCTGAACGACGATTGGTTTGTCATCGGCGGCGGGGACGGCTTCCATGTCGTCATCCATCGGGAAAAGCCCTATCTCGTCTTGGGCGAATCTCAGGGCGGGAACATCTACCGGATCGACCTCCGCACGGGCCGGTCCCAGAGCCTCTCGCCCTATCCGGCGCCCCTCTCCGGGTCGGCCGCCGGGGACCACCCCTACCGATTCGACTGGAACGCCCCTATCGTGGCGTCGCCCCACGACCCCGACACGGTCTACTTCGGGGGCAACGTCCTATTTAAGTCGACGGACTTTGGCCTGACCTGGCAGGCCATCAGCCCGGACCTAACGACGAATGACCCCGAGAAGCTGAAGTCGGCCGGGGGCCCCATCCGCCATGAAAACACGACGGCCGAGTACCACTGCGTCATCCTGAGTATCGCCGAATCGCCCGTCCAGGCCGGTGTCCTCTGGGTCGGGACCGACGACGGGCAAGTTCAGGTCTCCCGGGACGGCGGCCAGACATGGACGAACGTGACGAAGAACATCCGGGGCCTCCCGCCGGACGGCTTCATCAGCCACGTCGAGGCCTCCCGGACCGGCGCCGGCGTGGCCTACGTCACGGCCGACCGCCACATGCTGGACGACTACCGCCCCTACGTGTTCAAGACGACCGACTTCGGGAAAACCTGGGCGAACATCGTCGGCAACCTGCCGGCCAATGCCTATGTCCATGTCCTCCGGGAGGACCCGAAGAATCCCAACGTCCTGTATGTCGGGACCGAATTAGGCCTCTTTGTCTCCTTCACGGGCGGCGGTGAATGGGTCCCCCTCCGGATGAAGAACCTCCCGACGGTCGCCGTCCACGACATCCTGGTCCACCCGACGGAAAACGACCTGATCATCGGGACCCACGGTCGGAGCGTCTGGATTTTGGACGACGTCGGATTCCTCCAGCAGTTGAGCCCCGAGGTCCTCGCCGCCGACGTGCACCTCTTTGACCTCCGGGACGCCTGGCGGTACAACCCGTGGCGTCATAAAGGGAACTTGGGCGACAAGTCCTTCCGAGGCTCCAACGGCTCTTATGGGGCGCTCATCACCTACTACCTGAAGAGCCCCCCCGACGAGAAGACGCCCGTGAAGGTCCAAATCCTGGACGCCCAGGGGAAGCTCATCCGTGAGATCGACGGGACCAAGCAGGCAGGCATCAACCGGGTCCCGTGGGACCTCCGCCACACGGGCCCCCGCCTGCGGCGACCCGAGCAGGCGGAAGCCTTCGGGTTCTTCGGACCCCCGTCCGGTCCGCAAGCCCTGCCGGGCGACTACACGGTCCGTCTGGTCGTCGGGGACAAGAGCGTCACGAAGCCCCTCCGGGTCCGCCTCGAGCCCGACCTGGACGTCTCGCCCGATGCCCTCCGGGCCCAGTGGGAGATGGCCATGCGCCTGCAAGACATGGTCTCCTCGATCAATGACGCCCTTCGGGCTCTGGACAGCCTCGAACAACAGGCGAAGACCCTCCAACAGACCTTGCGGAATCAGCTCCCGAAGACGCCAGAGGCCGTCTCGAAGGCGCTCGAGGACCTCCTCCGGCGGGTCGTCGAACTCCGCAAGCCCCTTGCCCGAGACGCCGAGACGGCTTACGAGACAGCGCCTCAACTCCTGGAAAAGTTGGGGTATCTGCTGAGCCTCATCGACCGAGCGAACGCGGCCCCGACCCGCCATCAGATGGAGTTCCTTCAGCAGTTGGAGGCTCCCTACCAATCGGCCATGGACGCCGTCCGCCGTTTCCTGAATGAGGAGGTCCCGGCCGTCAATCAGACTCTCCAGCAGAATGGCGTGCCGACCCTCATCAGGCCGCAGGCCGCAGACGCCCGGCCGTAGATCGTGGACCATGGACCTGGCCGAGGGAAGCGTGTTTCCTCGTCATTTGGATAAAAAACTTATATAAAATCTTTCAAAGCCATCCCATACCCCCTTTTCCTATAGGGAAAAGATGGATGGGAGCGGCTCGAAGCCATCCCCTCAAGCCGAGGAGATCCCCGTTGGCCCAGCCAAAGTCTATGGTCCATGGTCTATGGTCTAAGGTCTATGGTCCGCGGGTCCGTGGTCTGGCGTCTTGCATCCCGTATCTCGCCTTTGTATCCTGGGTTTCCGGAGGTCTGCCATGGCAGTCTCGGCATCCGTCATGGAAGCCCTGACCCGGAAGCCCATCCGGGCGCCCCGGGGTCCAACCCTTCACTGCAAGGGCTGGCACCAGGAGGCCGCCCTGCGGATGATGATGAACAACGTCGACCCCGACGTCGCCGAAAAGCCCGACGAGCTCATCGTCTACGGCGGTACCGGCAAGGCGGCCCGCAACTGGGAGTGCTTTTATAAGATCGTCGAGTGCCTCCTCGAACTCGAAAACGACGAGACGCTTCTCGTCCAATCGGGCAAGCCCGTCGGCGTCTTCCGGACCCACGAGATGGCGCCTCGTGTATTGATCGCCAACTCGCTTCTCGTCCCGGCCTGGGCGACCTGGGAGCACTTCTGGAAGCTCGAAGCGATGGGCCTCATCATGTTCGGCCAGATGACGGCCGGGAGCTGGATCTACATCGGCACGCAGGGCATCCTGCAGGGGACCTTCGAGACGCTGGCGGCCGTCGCCCGGACGCATTTCGACGGGACGCTGGCCGGCCGGCTCGTCCTGACGGCCGGCCTCGGCGGGATGGGCGGTGCTCAGCCTCTGGCCTGCACGATGAACGGCGGCGTGATGATCGCCGTCGAGGTCGACCCCCAGCGCATCCAACGGCGCATCGCTACGGGCTACCTCGACCGGTGGACGGCCGACCTCGACGAGGCCCTCCGATGGGCTGACGAGGCCCGCCGGAAGCGGGAACCCCTGTCCATCGGCCTGCTCGGCAACGCGGCGACCGTCTATCCCGAATTCGTCCGCCGGGGGATCATCCCCGACGTCGTCACCGACCAGACGTCGGCCCACGACCCCCTGAACGGCTATGTCCCCGACCAGGTCCCTTACGAAGAGGCCCTTCGCCTTCGACAGACGGACCCGCAGCGGTACGTCCAGATGGCTTACGACGCGATGGCCCGGCACTGCGCGGCGATGGTCGAGATGTACCGCCAAGGCGCCGTCGTCTTCGATTACGGGAACAACCTGCGGGCGCAGGCCCAGAAGGCCGGGTTTGCCGACGCCTTCGCCTACCCGGGGTTCGTCCAGGCTTATATCCGACCGATGTTCTGTGAGGGCCGGGGACCCTTCCGGTGGGTCGCCCTGTCGGGTGACCCGGCCGACATCTATCGGACGGACCAGGCCGTCCTGGAGCTGTTTCCCCATGACGAGACACTCCGTCGGTGGATCCCGATGGCCCAGCAGAAAGTCCGCTTCCAGGGCCTGCCGGCCCGCATCTGCTGGCTCGGCTACGGAGAGCGGGCTGAGTTCGGCCTCCGCATCAACGAACTGGTCGCTCGCGGCGAGCTGAAGGCGCCTATCGTCATCGGGCGGGACCACCTGGACGGGGGCTCGGTCGCCTCGCCGAACCGAGAGACGGAGGGCATGCGGGACGGCTCGGACGCCATCGCCGACTGGCCGATCCTGAATGCCCTGCTCAACGCCGTGGCGGGCGCCTCGTGGGTCGCCGTCCACCACGGCGGCGGCGTCGGCATCGGGTACTCGATCCATGCCGGCATGGTCGTCGTCGCCGACGGGACGGCCGACGGAGCCCGGCGGCTCGAACGGGTCCTGACGACGGACCCCGGGACGGCCATCATGCGGCACGCCGACGCCGGCTACGAACGGGCCATCGCCGTCGCCCGGGCCAAGGGCGTCAAAGTACCCATGTTGCCGGAAGCGAAGACATGAGGCATTCGCCTTGGGCAGGTGGACGGTGGACAGTCGGCAGATAGGCAAGTTGGCAGGTCGGGGGATCGACGATTCGGAACGCCGCCCGTCATGCCGGCGTCCGTGGTCAGGCGGGTAGATGGAAGCCATGCCATGAGGCGGCCTGAGCGGGGAAAGGGAGGCGTCTACCTCGCTGATACTGGGGATGACGGCCGCCCTAAAGCCCAGGCTCGGGCGACGATGGGAGGCACATCGTCGGTGAGACATGCGGCTAAGTCCGTTCCGTCGGTCGTCTATGACCCGGCTCGTCTGGAGTCGGTCGCCCAAGCGTTGGGCCTGCGGCTGGTCGTCCTGTTCGGGTCCTACGCGACGGGCCACCCGCCACCGGGTCCGGAAAGTGACTTAGACATCGCTGTCTTGGACCGGGAGCTTCCGACGTGGGAACGTTGGCGGGTCGTCTACGGGGCCCTTGCTGAGGTCTTTGACGGCTATGACGTGGACTTGGCTTTTTTAAACACAGCCGATCCCCTCTTTCGCTATGAGGTCATGCGGAGCGGCCGGCGGCTGTATGGGGACCCCGTGGAATTCTGGGCCTATCGGGCTTTTGCTTTTCGGGACTATCAGGATTCGGCCGACCTGCGGTCCTTAGAACACGTCCTTTTTATTAAGAAAATGAATTATATTCGAGCATGTCTCTATGGTCCATAAGCCCTTCGTCCGGCGCAAGCTTCAACTGATTGCCGAGGACCTGGGTCGGCTCCTGCCGTTTCGGGACTTATCGGTCGACGAACTCCTGCGAGACCCCATCCGCCAGGCCGCTGTCGAACGTCTGCTGGAGCGTATCGTGACCCGGGCCATCGACGTGAATGAGCACCTCATCGCTGAGCTCGCTACAGGCCAGGAGGAAAAGATCACACGCCTGACATACCGGGATACTTTCTTAAAGTTAGCCGACTTAGGGGTCTATCCCCGGGAGTTTGCTGAATCGATCGCCCGGAGTGCGGGTCTGCGGAATCTCCTGGTCCACGAGTACAATACGATCGACTACACCCAGGTGTATAATTCGATCCGATCCTGTCTGGAAGACTACGAACGCTATATCCACTATGTGGAATCGTTCTTGGCGACCTTGCCGGAGGCGGAGTGATTGTGGGCAGGTGGGGACGAATGAGTTCGAAGGGCTTTTCCGGGAATCTCCCTCAGAAAATCATGGCCCTTGGAGGTTGCCCCCAGGCGTTCCTGGGTCCGCCCCTACTGAGGACTTCGGTGTAGCCGACGGCCATGGCCCTGGCGGCTAAGGTGGACCGCCTGACGCGAGTCTCTGCCCAGGCAGGGCGCTTCAGGATGACGGCCCAAATCCAACAGGCCGCCGACCTGCCCATGGACGCCGGCATCACGGCTGGCTCCACAAGGATGACACCGGCATGACTGCCGGTGTTACGCGGTTGGGATGCCGCCATGACTGGCGGCGTCCCGAACAGTCGATCCCCCGACCGTCTATCTGCCCACCTGCTGAATTGCCGAGACCGCGGGGAAGACATTGAGGGAGCTTTGGTCGCTCGGGACATTGTATGCCCGGCAGGCGTATCACCGGTGGCGGACCTGGCCCCATCGGTGGGCGTGGACGCTCTTCGGGATGGCCGTCGCCCTCGCCTTTGGCGCCCTGCTGTTTGCCTTTTTCGCACGGGTTTTCCATTACCTGAATCAGCTCCCGGAGTTTACCCGCCCCTTTGTGATGGGTTTCATCCAACGCCTGATGGCGGCCCTCCTGTTAGCCCTGACGACGATGGTCTTCCTGAGTAGTGTCCTCAACGCCCTCAGCCTGCTGTACCTGAGCGACGACCTCGATTTCCTGCTGGCCCTGCCGGTCCGGCGTTCCGTCGTGTTGGGGTTTCGGAGCCTGGGGGTCGTCTTCCAGAGTACCTACATGGTCTACCTTGTACTCCTGCCCGTTTGGCTGGCGATGGTCTGGAAGCTGGACCTCCCGGTCGCCTTCGTGGGCTGGGCCTTTCTGACGATGAGCCTGTACGTCGTGCCCGTGGCCTTGCTCGGCATAGCGGTGACGACCGTCCTGGTTCGGGTCTTTCCGGTCCGGCGGCTCCATCAATTCGTGACGGTCCTCCTGGGGGTGGCCGTGGCAGGCCTGCTGTTTTACGTGCGGATGATGCGGCCGGAGCAGTGGGTCCGGCCCTTGGAGCCCAGCGAGCTGTGGGGTCTGCTCCGCCAGTTGGAGACGCCGGGTTCGGCTTGGCTTCCCTACGGGTGGGCCTCGGTCGCCATGTTGGCGCCTTTTGTCCAACCGGCCTGGATGACGCAGGCGCCCCATGCAGGCCCGGCCCTGGCAGGATGGGGCGTGGCCGTCCCGGTCTTGGCGTGGACGGCGGCCCACCGGTTCTTTTACGGGAGCTGGCTGAAGGCCCGGGAGGCCCTCAGCCGGATCGGGGGACGGGCCCGCCGGGCCCGTCGGGACCTCCGGTGGTCGAGCGTGGACACGTGGCTTTTGGCCAAGGAGTGGTGGTTCTTCTCTCGGGACCCGGCCCAGTGGGGCCATCTACTTCTGGTCGGAGCCGTCCTGGCCGTGTACTTCTTCAACATCCGGCTGATTCCGGTGCCCCATCCGGCCATGGCATATTTCGTGTGGGCCCTGAATGTGGCGGTGACGGGCTTTATCCTGAGCGCCCTGGCGGCCCGATTCGTCCTGCCGGCCTTCAGTAGCGACGGGCTGGCCTACTGGCTGTTGTATGTGCTTCCCCTCGACCCGGGGCGCGTCTATTGGGTCCGGTGGGGCTTCTACACGGTCAGCCTGACGGCCCTAAGCGAGGTCCTCTTACTTGGGAGTCTACGACTTCAACGGTTGTCCCATCCGGCCTTTATCGCCCTCAATGCTTACATGGCCCTGGCCCTGGCCGTCGTCCTGGCGACGATGGCCCTGACGGCGGGCGTCCGATTCCGGCGGCATGAGGAAGCCCACGCCTCGGTCCGCCTGGCCGTCGGGGCCGGGGGCCTGCTGTATATGCTGGTCGGCTTCCTGTGGGTCGTCTGGACACTGGCGGCGGCCCTCCCTTGGGTGTGGTTCCACGTCCGGGCTGAGTGGTGGGGCGGTCGGGCCCCCCTGTGGGTCTACGGCCTTTTGGGCTTGCACGGCCTAAGTACTATCATGAGTACGATCAGCTTGGTCCGCCGGGGTCTGGCCGGGAGCCGGACCCCGCCGATGGATGTATGACGGGCGGGTGGGCAGTAAGGCAATAAGGCAGTAAGGCGTTCGGTGTTAGGGCCGGGATCAATTTTCCCCGTATAGGGCAGGAAGGCAGTATCATGTAGATGTTGATCACTGCCCTTCTTATAGGATGTCGGGCTTTCAAGGGTCCAAGGTCGGGAGCTGGGGGCGGGAAGACTTGAACCAGCTCCCAACACCGAACCGTCTTATTGCCTTACTGCCTTATTGCCTTCCTTGGGGGTCGCTGTGATGGACTTCACGCCATGGCGGGTTCCGCCCTCGGAGCTACGGGTCCAGGTTTCGTTAGACGAGTATGAGGTCCCGGAGACGACGGCTCCGATCCGGGCGCCGGTTCACGTCATTCAGCAGAACCGGGCCTTTGAGGCGCTCCGGATCGGCCTCGAGCAGACGAGTCCCGGCTTTCACATTTTCGTCGTCGGGCCTGCCGGGACGGGCCGCCGGACGCTGACCCGTCAGTATGTCGAGCAGTTGGCCCGCACGCGGCCGACGCCGCCGGACCTGTGCTACGTCTACAACTTTGAGGACCCCGACACCCCGATGGCCCTGGTCCTGCCGACGGGCCGGGCCGCCCACCTACGGGACGAGGTCCGTCAGTTCCGGCGGGCCGTCCAGGAGCAACTCCCCAAGATCTTCGAGAGTCCCGACTACGAGGAGTTCCGTCAGCAAGTCCAGCAGGAGCTGAATCAGAAACAGCAGGAGGCCTTTGAGCGGCTTCAGGGGCGGGCCCGGGCCCTGGGGTTCCTCGTCATTTCGACGGATGCGGGTCTCCGGCCGGTCCCCCTCTGGCAGGGTAAGCCGATGACGCCGGACGTCCTCCTATCCCTGCCCGACCAGGTCCGTCAGGAACTCGGTAGGCAGGAGAGCTTGGTCCTCCAGATGATCCAAGAGTTCTTGAAGGAACAGCGGCGACTCCAGCGGGAGGCCGTCGAGCGGATCCGGCAACGGGAGCGGGAGATGGTCCAGCAGTTCCTCCAGCCTTATTTCGTCGACCTGGTAGAGGAGTATCGGGACCAGCCGAAGGTCGTCGCCTGGCTTGAGATGATTCAGCAGGACTTTATGAACAACCTCATGGAGGTCGTCCAAGCCATCCAGGCCGTTCAGCAGGGGACCAAGGTGGGGACGTATTTGGACCGATACGACGTCAACATCTTGGTGTCTCATGCGAGCCGGCCGGGGGCCCCCGTCGTGTACGAGACGAATCCGACGTTTTACAACCTGTTCGGCCGTATCGAGCGGCGGGCCATCGAGGGCTTCTACGTGACGGACTTCACGCTGATCAAGCCCGGGAGCCTCCACCGGGCCAACGGCGGGTTCCTCATCGTCGAAGCCCTCGAGATGTTCAAGTATCCCCTCGTGTGGGACACCCTCAAGCGGGTCCTCCAGCGCGGGGAGCTGGGTATCGAGGATTACGGCCAACAGTTCAGCCCCATTCCCCTGGCGACCCTTCGGCCCGAGCCCATCCAGATTCAGGTCAAGGTCATCCTCATCGGCCCGGCCTGGCTGTATCAACTGCTGTACCTTTTAGACGAAGATTTCGGCAAGCTGTTTAAGGTCAAGGCTGAGTTCCAGCCCACCTTTGAAGCCCGGGAGGGCGGCGTCGAAGACACGATCCGCTTCATCGGCCGGGTCTGCCACGAGGAGGGCCTCCTGCCCTTGAATCGGGAAGCCCTCCAAGAGGTCTTGACTTACAGCAGTCGCCTGGCCGGCGACCGGGAGGAGCTATCGGCCCGCTTTGGCGAGATCGCCGACCTCGTCCGGGAAGCTTCGTACTGGGCCCAAAAAGAGGGTCAGTCCGTCATCGACGGGGAGATCATTCGGAAGACCCTCGAACAGCGACGGTACCGTAACAACCTCCTCGAGGAGCGCATCCAGAAGCTCATCGACCGGGACGTCCTCTTCGTGGATACCCAGGGGAGCCGCGTCGGCCAGGTCAACGGCTTGGCCGTGTATGCCATCGGGGGGTACGAATTCGGGAAGCCGAGCCGTATCACGGCCTCCGTCGGCGTCGGTCGGGAGGGCATCATCAATATCGAGCGGCAGGTCCGCCTGAGCGGGCCGATCCACGACAAGGGCGTCCTGATCCTGTCGGGCTACTTGAAGAACGTCTTTGCCCGAAACAAGCCGTTGAGCCTGACGGCCAGCATCTGCTTCGAGCAGTCCTACGAGGGCGTCGAGGGCGACAGTGCCTCCCTGGCCGAGCTTCTGGTCCTGCTATCGGCCATCGGGCAGGTTCCCCTCGACCAGGGGATCGCCGTGACGGGCTCTGTCGACCAGCAGGGCCGAGTCCAGCCCGTCGGGGGGATCAACGAGAAGATCGAGGGCTTCTTCGACGTTTGCACCCGTCGGGGCCTGACGGGCCGGCAGGGCGTGATCATCCCGGCGGCCAACAAGCGGCATCTCTGCCTGCACCCTCGGGTCGTCCGGGCCGTCGAGGCGGGTCAATTTCACATCTATGCCGTCCAGCGGGTCGAGGAGGCCATCACCATCCTGACGGGCCGACCGGCTGGCGAGTGGAACCCCGAGACGGGTCAGTGGGAGCCCTCCGATTCGGTATTTGCCCAGGTCGACCGACGTCTGATAGAATTAGCCCGATACGAAAGAGATTTTGCCAAGGAACCCTCCAAGCCCGAGACCCCCGGGAATCGGGAGGAGGGCAATTGATTCGGTGCTGGGTGTTGGGTGCTGGGTTCTTGAAAGGGCCCTAACACCGAACACCCAACACCCAAGACCGAATAGAGGCATGCCCCCGGAGCGGGACTTTTACATCGTCACGTGCTTTAACTGCACGGCCGAATTCGAGGCCGTCGAGGCCGCCTGGTGCAGTCACGACCCCCAGAACCCGACGAAGATCTGCCCTTACTGCCTACAGTGCTTCTGCGAGGCCCCCCTCGAGTACGTCCAGAAGTTCTGGCAGGACGCCCCGGCATCCCTCCGACAGGAACACGAACGTTTCCGAAGCACCCGCCACCCCTTGGGGAACCTCCTCGTCCAGTCCGGTCTCCTGACGCTCGAACAGGTCGCCATCGCCCTGGCCGAACAGCGGCGGACGAACGAACGCCTCGGCGAGGTCTTCATCCGCCTGGGCCACCTGACGGCGGCCGAGCTCGAGTACTTCTTGAAGCTTCAGGACTTCCGTCTGCCCCAGCCCCTTCGGCCCGACCACGTCCACCGGGAGGCGTTGAACAAGCTGACGCCGACCTTTTGCCTCCAAAATCGGATTGTCCCCATTGCCCTGGACACGGTCGGCAAGCGCCGGTTCCTCGTCGTGGCGACTGTCCACCGTATCCAGCCGGAGGTCATGGAGGAAGTCCGGGAACAGCTCCTGGCCCATCCGGTCCCCTTCCTATGCGAGGAGGCCGACGTCCTGCGGGCGCTCCGACCCTTCATGATGACGTCCGCCCCTGTGGAAACGGCGGCGACCCTGGACTCGGCCGCCGACGCCCGTCGGTGGTTCACCCAGCTTCTGAAGATCGCGACCTCTCGGAATGCGACGGAGATTTACATCGAGCCGGGTCCCTCGGAGATCAGCGTGCGGCTTCGCATCGACGGCGTCCTCTACAAGTCCCAGGGCCTGGCCCTCTCGGCCGGGACGGCCCTCTTTGATTACATCCGTCAATTCGCCCGCCTCTCCCAGGCGGCGTCGGGGACGCCCCAGAATGCAGTCCTGGACCTCAAACTCCAGGGTCAGCCGTACCGCCTGCAGTTCCACGTTCTGCCCGGCACGCGGGGCGACCACGTCGACATCCGGATCATCCACACAGGCCGCTTCCTCCGGCCCCTCGAGAGCATCGGCTTCCTCCCTGAGCAGTGGGACCGAGTCCAGAGGTCCCTGGCCCGGCCTCAGGGGTTCGTCATCGTCTCAAGCCCCCCGATGCACGGCGCCATCACGACGGGCTATGCCGTCCTGAATTACCTCCGACAGGCCCACCGGCGGGTCGCCATCATCGAGACGGTCGTGCGGTACCCCCTGTCAGGGGCGATTCACCTGACGATGGACCCCGGCAAACAGCAAGACATCCCGGCCCTTGTCCGGGAGGCCCAGACCCGTCAGGTCGACGTCGTCTACCTGGAGGCCATGCCGGGTCCCGAGACGGCCCGGGCCGTCTTGGAGGCGGCCGCCGAGCGGCTCTGCATCGCCGAGGCCAACGCCAACAGCGTCTGGGGCGTCCTCCACTGGCTCCGGGAGCTGGCCATCGATGCTCCGACGACGGCCGAGCGGTTGAGCCTCATCTTGAATCAGCGCCTGGTCCGGAAGGTCTGCGACGTCTGCGTCCGGGAGGCCAGCATTCGGCCTGAGCTGTGGACTCGCATGGGGTTCCGCCCCGAGGAGCTTGCCGGCTTGGCCGTCCGGGTTCCCCAAGGTTGTCCGACCTGTCACTACATCGGCTATCGGGACCGCATCGCCGTCTTTGAGGTCCTCCCGTGGTCGCCGGAACTGGCCGAGGCGTGGGTCCAACGGGCGTCCATCCAGCGACTCCGGGAGATCGCCGAAACACAGGGCTTCGTCTCCCTCCGGACGGCCTGCCTCCAGCGGGTCCGCGAAGGCGTGACGACCCTCGAGGAAATCCAACGCTGGTCGATTCAGTAATCGGAACTCAGGTCCCAGGGTCCTGGGTGCTGAGTCCCACGATAGCGAATCCATGCGGTGGGATGGGGTGTCGAATGGCCCGACTGCCGAACGGCTGGGTCGCTCGGCCATGTTCGGATTGCCGGTCGCATACCTGCGGTTCACGCTTCAGGCCCAGGCCGGCGGTCGGCTCCCGTCTTATGTGGGCTCAGCCCTGCGGGGGAGCCTGGCCGCCGCCTACAAGCGGACCGTCTGCGTCGTCGAACACCGGGATTGCCCCCGGTGCCATCTGCGCACAGTCTGTACGTATCCCATTATCTTCGAACCGCCGCCCCGGCCCGACGTGCCCCTCCTAAGTGCGGAGGGCGTGCCGCCGGCTTACGTCCTGCGGCCCCCGCGCGTTCGAGACTGGCGTCATCTGGTGCCCCGACCCATCCGTCCGGGCCAGACATGGACCTTCGACCTCCTCCTGTTCGGCTCGACCATCGCTCAATTCCCCCTGGTCCTGTATGCCGCCCATCGAGCCTTCCAGGGAGGCCTCGGGAGTCGGCGGGTCCCGTTTTGCATCCAGCAGGTCCTGCAAATCCATCCCCGCCGCCATCGGACCCGACTCTTATTCTGGGACCACCCGACGCCGTCGTATCGGAACCCCCACCCCGTCATCCTCCGGCCACCCCGACGGACCCGACCCGTCGAGCGACTCCGGATTCGATTCGTCACCCCCCTTCGCCTCAAACAGGGCGGTCGGTACCGCTTCGACGCCCGTCTGGATACCCTCATGGCCGCTCTCCTGCGACGACTCAGCCGCCTGGGCCTCCTTTACGGGACGGGCCCCGTCGAGGAATATCGGGACCTCCTCGCCGTCGCTCGCCAGGTCCGCACCGTCCGGCAAGACTTGGCCTGGGTCGATTGGACCCGCTACAGCGGGCGCCAGGCGACCGTCATGCAATTGGGCGGTTGGGTCGGTGAAATCGAGTTCGAGGGCCCCCTGACGCCCCTGTGGGGCTGGCTCCGCCTGGGAGAAATCGTCCACGTCGGCAAAAACGCAGCCTTCGGGTTGGGGCAGTACGTGATCCGAAAGGGACTGTAGGGCCGTTCGGGAATCCGGTCATCGGCAATGGAGGGATTTGGCGGTGGCCGAATATACCTGCCTGGACGGTGGGTCCAAGGGATCTCCCCGCCCTCTCTACCATTTATGCCGAATTCCCGAATTGCCGGCCTTCCGAATTTCCGAACCCCTGGAGGTTCCGATGACCGATGACCTGGCCTCGGAAGTCGAAGCCCTGATGGAACTCGGGGACCTCGCTTCGGCTCGCGCCCGGGCCGCCGCCTGGCGACCCGAGGACGCTGACGCCGAAACGTGTGCCCGATGGGGCGAACGGTTGGAACGCCTCGGCATGGTCCGGGAAGCCTTGCAGGCTTATCACCACGCCGTCCGCCAGTCGCCCCGTCCTGAATGGCACGTCCGTCTGGCCGAGCTGTACCTCGACCTGGGCAAGTGGTCCGCCGCCGAAGAACACCTTCAGGCAGCCGTCGAGGCCGGCACGACAGACCCCGACGTGTTCCTCCGACTCGGTGAAATCCTCGAAGATCGGGAAGCCCTCGACGCCGCCCGTCAGGTCTACCAGACCGGTCTCGAACGAACCCAACATCCCGAGATGCGGACCCGTCTGAAGCGTCTGCCGGCCCTCCCGACAGCGCCTGACGCCGTCTTCGGCCGTCGCCCCACGGAAGCTGACGTCGCTCTCTTCGCCCAGTACTTCCAAGGCCGGGAAGGCGTTTACGCCCGCCAGTGGGTCGACCGCCAGGGTCGCGTCGGCTACCAGCCCGTCCACGAACCCCTGACCCTCCGGGTCCTCCGCCAGCACCTGGACGGTGACCTCACGTGCGGCGTCTATCCCGTCCGTCTTGATGGGACCGTCTTCTTCGCCGTCTGGGACGTGGATATCAACCGGAACGTCCTCGAAAAATACATCCGCCGGCCCGACCGTCTGACCGAATTCGCCCGGTCCGCTCACGAGACGGCCGTCCGTATCGCCGCCCGATGCCGGACCCTGGGCCTGGCGCCCCTCCTGGAAGACAGCGGCTTTAAGGGTCGCCACGTCTGGGTCTTCTTCAACGCCCCCGTCGAGGCCCGCATCGTCCGAGCCGTCGCCGAACGTATCGCCCGCTTAGAGGCTGTCCCGTCTGAACTCCACGTGGACGTCTTCCCCCGGCAGGATACCGTCGAACCCGGCCAGCTCGGCAACCTCATCAAGCTCCCCCTCGGCGTCCACCGTCGCACAGGCCGCCGATGCCTGTTCCTCGACCCCGAGGGCCACGCCCTCCCGGACCCCTTCCGAGCCCTCGCCGAGACGCCCCGCCTCCCGCCGGATGTCCTCCTCCGAGCCGCCGAGCAGTTGACGACCCTGCCGCCCCCTGTCCCACCGGGACCTCCTGAAGAGCAAGAGGCTCGTCAACTCCAGGAAGCCCTGACTCCGCCCTACAATCCCGAGGCCGACCCCGAGTTCCAGACGATCGTCACCTGTTGCCCCGTCTTGGGGGCTCTCGTCCAAAAAGCTCGGACCGACCATATGCTGACCTACGACGAACAGCTCGTCCTCGTCCATACCCTGGGCTACCTCACCCACGGCGTCGAGATCGTCAACGCGATCCTGCGTACTTGTATCAACGTCTACCCCCAGCTTCTCCTGAAGAGTCCCCTGCGGGGTAACCCCATGAGCTGTCCGAAAATCCGTCAGCGCATCCCCCACGTGACCCGTCGCATTCCCTGTCACTGCCCCGAGCAGACCGAGCTGGGCTACCCGACGCCCGTCCTCTTCCTTCGCATGAGAGACTCGACGCCGGCCAACGCCTGGGAGCAGGTCGAAGTCCAGGCTATGGCCGAGACGCTCCTCCGGATGGAGCAAGAACGCCGCCGCCTGGCGGCCCAGATGGAAGACCTCCGTCAACGCCTGCTGGACCGAATGCGCCAAAACGGCCAGGATGTCCTCGAAACGCCCTACGGCCGGGTCCGCCGAACGCAAAGCGCCGACGGCGCCGAGTACCTGGACATCGAGACGGGCTGACGTTTCGATGTCTGGTCTTCAGTATCCCGACGGCCCATCTGCCGAACTGCCGAATTCCCGAACGGCTGGTGATTCAGCCATGCGCGTCGCCTACGTTACCGAACAAGGCGCCTTGGTCTACAAAAAGGGCCGCCGTCTCGGCGTCGCCCGCCATCGGGAGACTATCGCCACCCTGCGCCTGGCCCACCTCGACCAGCTCATCCTCTGGGGCCACATCCGGGTCACGCCGGGTGCCCTGGCCGTCCTGATGGACCGCGGCATCGACACCGTCTTCGTGAGCGTCCACGGCCGCTTCCGGGGCCGCCTCGTCGGTCCCGCCTCCAAGAACATCCTCCTCCGATGGGCTCAGTTCCAACGTGCCCAGCAGACGGCCTTCGCCCTCGACGTCGCCCGCACCATCGTGGCCGTCAAAATTCACAACGCCCGGACCCTCCTCCGGCACCGCCTCCGCCACCGGCCGGAACATCCGGCCCTGACCGAGGCCCTCGCTCAGCTTCGGGCCATCGGCCACGCTGTCCCCCGCACCGATGACCTCGACCGCCTCCGGGGCCTCGAAGGCGAGGCCGCCGCCGTCTACTTCCGCGCCCTGGGTGACTCCCTGGACGACCCCTTCTTCCGCTTCGAACGCCGGACTCGCCGTCCCCCCGAAGACCCCACGAACGCCCTCCTGAGCCTCCTGTACACGCTCCTCCTGACGGCCGTCCTCCACGCCTGCCACGTCGTCGGCCTCGACCCCTACCTGGGCCTCTTCCATCAGATGGGCTACGGCAAGCCGGCTCTCGCCTTGGACCTCATGGAAGAGTTCCGCCCCGTCCTGGCCGATGCCCTGGCCCTCCGTCTCATCGAACGCCGGACCGTCCGGCCCGACGACTTCCGGCAACCCGCGGCGACAGAGACCGAGTCGACGACGGCCTCTTCCCCAGACGCCCCGCCGGCGCCCCGACCGGTCTATCTGACTCCCGACGGCCTCAGGAAAGTCATCCAACTCTGGGAAGCCCGCCTGCAGGACGACATCATCGATCCCCTGACGGGCCATACCCTGACTTGGCGGGACCTCATCCTCGAACAGGCCCGCCGCATGGCCCGAGCCTTCCGAGACGAGGTCCCCTACGCACCCTTCCGATGGTCATGAACAATAGGTCCCGGGTCTCAGGTCCCAGGTCCCGGGAAGGGGTCAAGGAATGGATGAGCTCGGGGCTCATGGGCCCATGAGCGGATATGAGCCATGCCCTGGTGGGTTTATCTGCCCATTCCCCATCTGCCGACTGCCGATCTGCCCACTTGCCCATCTGCCAAATCCCCGGATTCCCGATTTCCATGAGGGATCTCATGCACGCCACATGGTTCGTCGTCGTCAGCTACGACATCTCCGATGACGGCCGCCGGAATCAGGCCGCCCAGCTCTTGCTGGATTATGGCGTCCGCGTCCAACGAAGCGTCTACGAATGCCGCCTGGACGTCGACACCTTCGCTCAAATGAAGGCCCGCCTGGAGACCATCATCGACTGGGAGACCGACAGTGTCCGCTACTACTTCTTGTGCCGCCGTTGTGAAGACCGCACCGAGACCTCTGGCCAGGGCCGACCCCCGATGGGCGAGCCGGCCTCCGTCGTCATCTGACCGAACCATCCAACACGCAAACCATCTCAAAAACCCTCTCCCGTGGGGGAGGGCAGGGTGAGGGTCCTCATGCCTGGCCCTTCTCCTGGGGAGAGGTGGATTTTGGAGACTGCTTTCCGGAAGAGACGTCGCCGAGGCCCCGGCCTCCACCCTTTCCTCATTCTCCCTTCTTCATTCCCCTTGCCCTTTGCTCTTTGCCCTACGCCTTTTTGCAAGAACCCCCTCTCCGGCTTGTAGCAAATACCCCGACTATGGGTTCCATAAAATAAT
>JAUQPV010000263.1 GCA_030550225.1 Acidobacteriota bacterium
GTGGAGGTGTATCGTCAGCCGGGGCGGCGGGGGTACCGGCGGGTCGAGCGGTACGGGCGGGGGTCGGTCCTTTCGCCCGAGGCCTGGCCGGACGTCCGCTTGGCCATCGACGAAATCGTAGGACCCTAACCAAACGGTCCGGACCCTTGTGAGGAACCTGCCATCTTGCGCCCTGCGTCCCGCATCTTGCATCTCGCTCCTACGACCGATACAGGAATCGGGCCTCATCGGTGTCGAATCCGCCAGTCGTAGGGGACGGCGGGGTCGTCGTAGGGAAGACGGTACTCATCGGGCTGTTCGTAGTCGTACAGTTCTGTCGGGAAGTTGATGACGATGGCCGTCTGGTCGCCCTCGGCTGTGAAGCCGTGGTATACGAGAGGTGGGACCTTAATCAGGCAGGGATTTAAGTATCCGATATGGAACTCGTTGACGACCCCTCGCGTCGGTGAGTCCTCCCGGGCATCGTAAAGGACGACCCGAGCCATACCGGATATACACACGAAGTGGTCCCACTGCTTCTTGTGATAATGCCAGGCCTTGACAGCGCCGGGATAGCAGGCCGTGACATAAGCTTGGCCGAAGCGGTCGAACTCGGGCCAGTCGCTCCGCAGAAGCTCCATCAGGAAACCCCGGTCGTCAGGAATCCACCGCAGGGGCCGGACCCGCACGCCTTCGATCAATTCCGTGGCGCCTTGCATAGAAAGCCCTCATTTTCGGGCAATCCTAACAGAGCCCTTCAGTTCGTGAAAGCCCGCATGGATTCGGCTTTTCCGACCCTTCGAAAAATCGGTGCTCGGTGCTGGGTGTTCGGTGCTCGGTGCTGGGTGTTAGGTGTTGGGTGTTGGGTTCTTGAAAAAAAGGACCTAACACCCAACACCCAGCACCGAGTACCCAACACCCAACACCAAACACCCATTCTGTGAACTCATCTCAAAAGTCCCTGATCCCAGGGAGAAAGAAGCTCTGGATCGAGGCCCTCACCCAGTCCCCTCCCCCAGGGAGAGGGTTTTGAGACGAGTTCTGTCTGAAAAAGCGTGCTTCTCGGGGGTAGGAAAGACTGTCCCGACGCCATTCTCACGAACCGGACGGCCCTGTCAATACACGACTTCAAAGGAATTCCACCGACCGGAGGGCGGGACCTCCGTCTCCTCGACCCGCTGGACGACGGCCGCCGGGGGACCCTCTTGGAGATACGCCCGGAGCTGGTCTAACTGTTCCGGTGTCCCTTCCGCATAGACCTCGACCCGCCCGTCCGAGAGGTTCCGGACGTAGCCCCGCAAGCCAAGCCGGCGGGCGACCCGCACGACGAAGTAACGGTAGCCGACGCCCTGTACGATACCACTGATGAAGTACCGTCGGGCGACCATCGGGCTTCTCCCAGAAGTCAGGAGTCGCGCGTCTCGGTGTCGGGTTCCTGCCCCCGCATCCCTACGTGCCCATCTGCCTATCGGCCCACCTGCCGAATTCCCCGAATTGCCGGATCCCCTATGGAGCCGTTATCATAGTAGACCCCCGATTCGGATGGAAGGGGAGGGCGCGACGTGAAGGCCTTAGTCCTGGCCGGTGGGAAGGGGACCCGTTTGCGACCCCTGACGTACACGATGGCCAAGCAGTTGGCCCCTGTGGCGAATCGCCCGATCCTTTACTACGTCATCCGCCACATCCTGGATGCGTCCATTGAGGACATTGGAGTCATCCTCTCACCCGAGACGGGCGATCAGGTCCAAGCCGCCCTGGCCGAATATTTTCCGGGTCGACCCTTCACGTTCATCTTGCAGGAGCAACCCCTGGGCCTGGCGCATGCCGTGCAGGTCGCCCGGCCCTTCCTGGGTGATGACGCCTTCGTGATGTATCTGGGTGACAACCTCATCGGCCAGGGCATCCGAGACCTCATCGAAACCTTCCATCGAGAACAGGCGGACGCCGTCATCCTGCTCAAAGAAGTCCCGGACCCCCGGATGTTCGGTGTGGCCGAAGTCGACGGCGACGGCCGGGTCCGACGCCTTATCGAAAAGCCCCAAACGCCTCCGAGTCGGCTGGCCCTTGTCGGCGTGTACGTCCTGGCGCCGTGCATCCACGAAGCCGTCGAGGCCATTCAACCCTCCTGGCGGGGGGAGTTGGAGATCACGGACGCGATTCAGTACTTACTTGACCGGGGCTACCGGGTCCAGAGTCGCATCCTACAGAGCTGGTGGCTCGACACAGGCAAGAAGGACGACCTCCTGGAGGCGAACCGGGTCGTCTTAGACGAGCAGGTCCAGCGCTCCATCGAAGGTCACGTCGATGCCGACAGCCGGGTCATCGGCCGGGTGACGATCGAAAAGGGCGCTCGGATCATCCGCAGTGAGGTCCGGGGGCCGGCCGTCATCGGGGCTGGGACCCTGGTCGACGAATCCTTCATCGGACCGTACACGAGCATCGGTCGGAACTGCCTCCTCCGGCAGGCCGTCCTGGAGCATTGCGTCCTGCTCGACGGCGTCCGCATCGAGGGTATCGTCCGCTTAGAAGACAGCCTGATCGGTCGGAATGCCGTCCTCCGACGGGCGTTCCCCGAACGGTCGGTCCTGCGTCTGTTCATCGGCGACGACGCCGAGGTCGTGCTGTGATGAAGATACGGGATACGGGGTGCAGGCCTCATGGACGCGTCTCGGTAGGGACCTACCTGTACAGCGTCCATAGGGGCATATTTTAACCCCCCTACCGAACACCGGCCGTCATGCCGGTGGGCATACCGCGGTTTCCCCGATGCTCCTAAGGATTTCAGAACGTCGCCTGGGCCGTACCGTGAAGTTCCGCCCACGTCTGGAGGTCCCGGTCCGTCACCGGGTCGTTCAGCCGTCGGTACAGCCGCTGCAGGGCGTCTGGGGCGACTACTTGACGGAACTGGTGCGTCCAAGCGGGTCCCAGCAGGGCAACTTTTCCGAGGACCTCGGCCACGACACTACTAACGACCTCCCGGAACTTGACCCATTCTTCATAACTCCGCCGGCCCATCCGGACGTTCTCTATCACGGCTTCCAGGGCCGACTCCAGCCGGCTGACGAAGTTCGACCGGACGCCGTTCTTCTCAACTTCTATGAATAATTGAGCGGCGACGTCCGCCGGGTTCAGTTGACCGGTTTGATATAAGCCATACAGGAAGGCCGGCTCCCGGAGCGTCCGCAGGAATCGATCCAGTTGCGGCGTGGCATAGAAGACGGGTCCGGTATCGAACAAGTCTGCAAAGAGGATTTTATTCATCGGAACTTTCTCGATATTCCGACCCCCGGTGATGAGGAGGTCGGCCAGGAAGGCGAAACCCTGGAAGGCCGGCCCGTAGTCCTGATTCAGCATGGCCGTGGCGATCTCGTCCCACATCTGGAGGTCCCCCACGCTGGACCGCCCGAGGGCGACCAGCACGTCGCCCATCACCTTCACGGTGTCGCCGACCAGGGAGGCGACGGCCGTGGCCGGCAGGTACTTTAGGACCTTAAAGGCGTCCTTGAAGCTTTGGGGCCATTCGATTCCGAGGACCTTCTCCGAAAATCCGAGGGCGGCATTGACCAGGTCCAGGACCTGGAACTTCACGCCGGATTTCGGGAAGTACTGGGGATAGGCGTCCTTCAGGATTCCCATTAGGATTGAGTTCCCTTGTTACTGGAAGAACGTCTGGAGGACGGCCAGGCCCATGGCCAGGTCGGGTGGGAGTTTGAAAGTTCCACGGTAGCGCCGATAATTGCCGTCGAGGCCCCCGACGAACTTGGTGAGGGCGCTTAGGACTTGCGCATTTTGTGCGTTCCGGGCCTGGTCCTGCAAGGCCAGTCGGTAAACCACTTGGCCGACTCGAACCTTGAGGTTCGGGTCGAGGCCTTCATCCGCTTGGAGAGTCGTGTAGAAGTCTTTTAAGGCTTTGACCAATTGCAGGGTACGGGCTCCCTGAGATAGCATCTTCTTTAGCT
>JAUQPV010000264.1 GCA_030550225.1 Acidobacteriota bacterium
TCCGACGGGGCCTCCCGAAAGACCGCGCCCTGGCGGCCCTGACGACCTTCCCGGCCCAGCTCTTGGGCGTGGCCGACCGCCTCGGGACCCTGGAGCCCGGCAAGATCGCCAACTTCATCGTCAGCGACGGCGATCCTCTCGACCCGAAGACGACGATTCAGGAAGTCTGGGTCGAGGGCCGACGCTACGACGTCAAGCCCCTGCCTGAGCAGGAGCCCCGGGGCGAGTGGCGTCTGGAGGTCTCAAAAGGCGACGTCCGGGTCACGCGCACCCTCGTCGTCCGAGGCCCATTGGACCAGCTTCAGGCCGAAATCCGACACGACACCCAAAAGACCCCAGCCCGCCGGGCCGCCTATGCCCTGGACCGGTTGACCCTCGTCGTACCCGGCGAGGCCCTGGACGATAAGGGCCTCGTCCAGATGACGGGCATCGTCCTGGGAGACCGGATGGACGGGACGGGCTTCTGGTCCGACGGGACGGCCTTTTCCTGGCAGGCGACTCGCACAGCCCCGTATAAGCTCGAAGACGAGACGAACGCCGCTTCGGCCGAGGGCGGTGCCCCCCAGAAGAAGCCTGAGGAGACCGTCGAGGACCGGCCGGCGACGGCGGCTGTCCTCTATCCCTTTGAGGCCTATGGCCGACCCGAAGCGGTCCCGCCTCAGCCAGCCTACGTTTTGGTAAAGAACGCCACCATCTGGACCGTCGGACCGCAGGGGACGCTGAAGAACGCCGACCTGCTCGTCGAGCGGGGTAAGATCAAGGCCGTCGGCCCGAACCTGACGGCCCCGCCCGGTGCCGTCGTTATCGACGGGACGGGCAAACACGTCACGCCGGGCTTGATCGACGCTCATTCGCACACGGCCATCGCCGGCGGCGTCAACGAGTTTGGCAAGACCATCACGTCCGAGGTCCGGATCCGGGACGTCATCGACGCGGACGACATCAACATCTATCGGCAACTGGCCGGCGGTTTGACGACGGCCCATCTCTTGCACGGTTCGGCGAACCCCATCGGCGGCCAGAGCCAGGTCATCAAGCTCCGCTGGGGCGGCGACCCCGAGACCCTCGTCTTCCGGGAGGCCCCGCCGACGATCAAGTTCGCCCTCGGCGAGAACGTCAAGCAGAGCAACCTACCGACGCC
The DNA here is from genome assembly GCA_030550225.1 of Acidobacteriota bacterium. Taxonomy (GTDB): domain Bacteria; phylum Acidobacteriota; class HRBIN11; order HRBIN11; family HRBIN11; genus HRBIN11. The sequence goes on from JAUQPV010000264.1 coordinate 1,142, forward strand.
GTCGACCCGCTATCCCCAAAGCCGGATGGGCGTCGAGCAGATCATCCGGGACCGCTTCAAGGCGGCCCTTGATTACAAACGGGCCTGGGAGGCCTATCAAAAGGCCAAGGACAAGTCCCGGCTCGTCCCGCCCCGACGGGACCTCGAGCTCGATGCCCTTGTCGAAATCCTCGACGGTCAGCGCTTCGTCCACGCCCACTCTTACCGGCAAGACGAAATCCTGATGTTAGTCCGATTGGCCGAGGACCTGGGCTTCCGGGTCCAGTGCTTCCAGCACATCCTCGAGGGCTATAAGGTCGCCGAGGCCCTGGCTCAGCACGGGGCCGGCGCCTCGTCGTTCAGCGATTGGTGGGCCTACAAAATCGAGGTCTACGACGCCATCCCCTTCAACGGGGCCCTCATGTGGAGTCAGGGCGTCGTCGTGTCGTTCAATAGCGACAGCGACGAGCTCGCCCGGCGGCTCAACTGGGAGGCCGCCAAGGCCGTCAAGTACGGCGGCGTCCCCGAGGAGGAGGCCATCCAGTTCGTGACACTGAACCCGGCCAAGCAACTCCGTATCGACCGCTGGGTCGGTTCGCTCGAGCCCGGCAAGGACGCCGATTTTGTCATCTGGAGCGGCCATCCCTTTGCGCCTGACACGCATGCCGAGCAGACGTGGATCGACGGTCGCAAGTACTTCGACCGGGCCGAGGACTTAAAGGCCCGGGAGGCCGTCCGCCGGCTTCGGGCCCAGCTCATCGAGAAAGCCCTCCAGGCCCGTCGGGAGCGGCCCGACTTTGGCCGACCCACCGGCCCTCGGCCGGTCTTGGAGATCCGCCGTTCCGAAAGCTGTCATGAAACGGAGGTCAAGCCATGAGGGGCTACACGATGCGGGATACGAGAAATTCAGTGTTGGGTGCCGGGTCCTGGATGGGGGGTCTCCTCAACGGTCTGTTACTCGACACCCGACGCTTCGTACCCAACACCCAGCACTCAACACCCACCACCGCAATCCACTTCCGTCTTCTGGCTTCTCTCCCTTTCCAATTCGCAATCCGCAATCCGCAATCCGCAATCCGTTTTTGCCTTTTGGCCTTTCTCCTTCTCCCCACCCGGGCCGGGTCGCAGGTCCCGCCGCCGGCGCCGCCGCAGAATCGTCCCGTCGCCCTCGTCGGTGGGACGATCCATCCGATGACGGGCCCCGTCATCGAGAGGGGCGTCGTCGTCTTTGACAAGGGGAAGATCACGGCGATTGGGACCGACGTCGCCGTCCCGCCGGGCGCCGAAGTCATCGACGTCGGTGGCCAGCACATTTATCCGGGCCTCATCGACGCAAACAGCATCCTCGGCTTGACCGAGATCGATTCCATCCGAGCGACCCGGGACTTCGCCGAGACTGGGGACGTCAACCCCAACGTCCGGGCCGAGGTCGCTATCAATCCCGACAGTGAGATACTTGCTGTCACGCGGGCGAACGGCGTGCTCGTGGCCCTGGCCGTCCCCCGGGGCGGGGTCGTCGCCGGTCGGTCGGCGGCCATCGTCCTGGACGGCTGGACGTGGGAGAGCATGACCCTGAAGGCACCCGTCGGCGTACACGTCTACTGGCCTCGGATGACGCCGATCCGTGCCTTCTTTGTGTCCGTCAGCGAAGAAGAACAGCGGCGTCGGGCTGAGGAAGCTCTTCGGAAGCTGAAAGAAGCCTTCCGGGAGGCCCGGGCGTACTGGGTCGCCAAGAAGGCCGAGGGTGGGCATCCGGGCGCACCGTACCATGACGTCGACGTTCGCTGGGAGGCCCTGATCCCCGTCTTTGAGGGGAAACTCCCCGTATTCGTCCACGCCGATACGCTCGACCAGATCCAGGCGGCCGTCGCCTGGGCCGAGGCCGAAAAGCTCCGCATCGTCCTCGTCGGCGGGGCCGACGCCCCGATGGCGGCGGACCTGCTTCGGCAGAAGGGCGTCCCCGTCATCACGGGGCCGGTCTTAGAGCTTCCGACCCGGGAGTGGGAGCCCTACGATGCGGCCTTCACGCTTCCGGCGCGTCTGGCCCAGGCGGGCATTCCTTACTGTATCGGGGGCGACGGCGGGGCCTGGAATGAACGGAACCTGCCCTATCATGCCGCGATGGCGACGGCCTATGGCCTGTCCCGGGATGAAGCCCTGAAAGCCATCACGCTTTATTGCGCCCGCATCCTGGGCATCGACGACCGGGTCGGGTCCCTCGAGGTCGGCAAGGACGCCACGCTATTCGTGGCAACGGGGGATCCTCTCGACATCCGAACCCAGGTCACGCGCGCCTTCATCCAGGGCCGGCCCGTGAACCTGTACAACCGTCACCAGCGACTATACGAGAAGTACCGGGAAAAGTACCGCCAGATCAGGGCTCGGTAATTTTAGGTAGTAAGGCAATAGGGCAGTCAGGGAAGCGCCGGATAGGGTGTCTCCGTCTTCAAAGACAGACTGCATCCCTACTGCTTTGTCAATTAACAGGACCGTTCGGTTCGTGAAAACCCGTATGGATTCGGCCTTTCCGACCCTTCGGAGAGGACGGTTTTTCAAGAACTCATCTCAAAACCCTCTCCCTGGGGGAGAGGGTAGGGTGAGGGCCTCGATCCAGCTTCTCTTTCACTAAAAGATCAGGAACTTTTGAGACGAGTTCCCCCACAACCGATGGTGCGAACAGCAAATGGCCAAGTAAGGGTTTCCCCAGGTGTCTAACCGATTCGACAGAGTGTTTACGGGGATAGACACGTGGGGGAGGGTCGGGGTCGGGAGACGGGTCGGAAAAGCCGGCCGTGTCGGGCATTT
>JAUQPV010000265.1 GCA_030550225.1 Acidobacteriota bacterium
GCTTGATAGCGAAAGACCTCCAGCCACAGGTCAGCCCAGAGGGCCGGGTCTTCCGTATATGCCTCAAAATGCTCGATCAGCCGGTCGGCGAGTTCCTGGCCAGGCCAATGCATGTCGGTCATGACAGGGCCTCGGTCGCCCTCGAGACCTGAGCCTCCAAGTGGAGGTCGTCGATAAGGAGGATGCGGGGCTGGAGCATGGCCAAGACCTGAGCCTTCCGCTGTTGCAAGAACTTCCGAAACTCTGCCTCCGTGTATCCCTTAGGTTCCACGCCCGGGGGCGCCAAGTGAATCAGGAGGCGAAACCGCTCCAGGGGGTCTTCCGGGAGACGGGCGGCGACCAACAGGACGTCCACGTCGCTCCACACGTTGAAGTCGCCCCGGGCGACAGAGCCATAAATCCAGGCGGTGACTTCTCCGAGCTCTGCCTTTGCCCGGTCGGCGAATTGCCGGCCTAAGGCGATGAGCTCTGCTTGTTGCACCTTACGATGTTGAAGCACGCTGGACACGTCGGAACGCCTCCCACACGAAGTCGAGGATGCGGTCAGCCCACCGGATGGCTTCCCGGGCTTGTTTGTCGTGATAAAACTCGAAAGGGCTTCCCTCCGGGTAGGCGTCCGGGTAACGGGACGGAATATAATGTCGTTCCAAGCCCTCGGCCGCGGCCACGACGCTGGCCGGGACCCGAAGGCCCAAGTCTTTGACCTGCCGGATCAGACGTCTCAAAGAATGCCCGTGGGCGGCTTGGCCGATGCTGATCAGGAAAGCCTTTAAGGCGTATTGGGCCGCTTGTTCGGCCTTAAAGCAAGCCCATGCGTAGTCCCCTTCGGTTCGATCCCGCTCGGCGGACGCTAAGGTATGCTCAGCTTGTCGCATCCAGCGTTGAAATTCCGCCTCGTCCAACATAGCCGTTCAGCCCGCGAGAATCCTGATGGATGCGGCTTCTCCGACCTTTCGAGGAATCGGTGTCGGGTACGGGTGTTAGGTGTTGGGCCCAAAGAGACCCCAGACCGAACGGAGTCATCGGAATACCCCGTCTTGAGATGAAGCGAACCCAGCTTCCGAAACAGGTCGATGGTCGGTGGTCTGTGGTCTGTGGTCTTTCGTATCAGAGCCGTTCGGTTCGGGAAAACCCGCATGGATTCGGCTTTTCCGACCCTTCGGGGAGGACGATTTTCAGGCATCGTGACGTCGTAACGTCGTGACGACGTGACGGAGTTTAGAAAGAAGCCGTCGCCGGGGCGAACGGCTCGGGATCAGCCTCGTCACGCCGTCACGATGCTTGAAACATCGTGCTTCTCGGGCAATGGGGAAGGCCGATGGGACGCCACTTTCACGGACCGAACGGCTCTGGTATCCAACACCCAGCACCCAACACCGAACACCCATCTTGCATCCCACATCCCGTATCATTTCGGCTGCAGACAGGTCGGGCAAGCCCGGCGGAGCTTCTGAGCGACGGCTTCGGGTCGGAACTCGATGGGGGGATGGAGGAGCCGTCGGGCGACGTCGAGGGCCTTCCGCCAAAAGGCGACGGCCTCGTCCGTTTTTCCCAGGGCCATGCAGATGTCGCCGGCGTGGTCGAAGACGACGGGGTCGAGGAGGTCCCGACGGAGGACGTCCTGCATGACGGTCCAGGCTTGGGCGTAATCGCCCATCCGATAGTAGATCCAGGCCAGGCTGTCCAGGTAAACCGGGCTTTCGGGTTCGACCTCCAAGGCCTTCTGGATGGAGGTAAGGGCCTCGGAGAGGCGCATGTTCCGGTCGGCCCACATGTAACCCAGGTTGTTGAGAGCGGCGGCGTGGTCCGGATTTTGCCGTAAGACCGCCTGGAAGGCGGCGGCGGCTTCTTCGAGGCGATTCATCCGTTCGAGGAGGTTGGCCCACGTGAAGAGCGTCTCTACGTCCTGCGGATTCTGCTGGAGGCGTTCCCGGACGATTCGTTCCGCCTTCTTAAACTGACGGGTCCGTTGATAGAAGGCCACGAGGGTCGTCCACTCGTCGGGGTCCAGCTCCAGTAGTCGCTGATAGAGCTTTTCCGCCTCTGAGGTCTGACCCCGAGCTTCCAGGAACAGGGCCTCGCTACGGGTCCAGCGGGCGGCCTCTCGGGGGAACCGCGCGCGGGCGGCGGCCAGCATATCGGGGACCTTCTCGTACTGGCGAGCCAGGATGGTGGCTCGAAGCTGTTCTTCGAGGACCTCCGGCTGGGGCTCCAGGGCGTAGGCTTCCGTGTAAGCTTGAAGGGCCGCCTCGTAGTCATGCAGGCTCATGGCGGCCTGGGCCTTGAGGACCCAGGCGGCTCGCTGGTAACGCCGTTGGTCGGACGGGGGCAAGTCGGAAGCCTGGGCCAGGTCTTGCAGGATGCGGTCGGCGTCCTGACGGACCTTCGACCACCGCCAGGCACGGGCGAGCAAGAGGAGCCGCCGGATTTGGACCTCGGGCGAACGGCCGATGCGGTCGGCATGCTCGTCGAGAAACGCCAGGGCCTGGGAGGGACCTTTCTGTCGGGCGATGACATGGGCCTTGAGGAGCCAGGCCGACGACTCATCCGGATGGCGGTCCAGGTAAGCGTCCACGGCTTGGAGGGCGGCCTCGAAGAGACGCTGTTCTTGTAAGGTTTGGACGGCCGTCTGGAGCAGGTCGAAGTCGTCCGGGGCACGGGCCAAGGCGTCCCGCAGGGCCTGTTGGGCCTCGGCCCGGCGGCCCTGCTGGAGGAGCAGAAGGGCGTAAGCCCGGTAGCCGTCCGCGTCCTCGGGGTGAGCGGCGATGTAACGGCGGATGACGGCCTCCGCCCGGTCCAGGCGGCCGGCCTTCATGTACGCCTCGAACAGGGGGAGGAGGACCTGAGGCGTGTCCGGGCTGACCCGCGTGAGGAGCTTCTCGCCGAGCTGAATGGCCGCCTCGTACTGCTGAGCTCGAATCAGCAGGTACAGGACCCGATGGGCAACCCGGGGGTCCGGGTCGTATTCCAAATATCTTTGGTAGGCCGCGACGGCCTGCGCCTGGAGGCGCTCGTCGCCACTGGTCAGGCTCAAGAACTCGAGGACCTCGCCGAGCTCCCGCCAGGCCGGCCACAGGTCGCCTTGGAGACTCACGGCGCTCTCATACGCCTGGGCGGCTTCTTGCCAGCGGCCCTTCCGACGGTAGACGGAGCCGAGTTCATAGTACACGTAGCCCGGGGCCGTCGCATGTTCGAGGGCCTGCCGGTACAGACGCTCGGCCCCGTCCAGGTCGCCCTGGAGGTCGGCCATTCGGGCCTCCATGTAGGCGATATAGCTCTCCCGGACAGGGTCCGAAGCGGTCGTCTCTTGGGCAAAAGCTGGCGTCATCCCGAGGATGGCCCAGGCCCCGAAAAAGACCGCTACGTAGATTGCGAATGGTGAATTTCGAATTGCGAATGGGGTCCTCGGGGATTTGGTCCTTCGAACCCCGCATGACTCCCCTTTCCTATCCCCCATCCCGCATCCTCTTTCACTGTAGTGAAAGATACGGAACGGACGCCAGCACGACTGCCCGGGTTTTCACGAACCGAACGACGTGGAACCCGCCGTGGTGCCGATGTCAGTCCCCTGTGGATCACTACCTATCCGTCTATCGGCCAAGCTCTATGGTCCAAGGTCTATGGTCTGTGGTCTCAGGATAAGTCCACCCAGACACTCTTGACCTGGGTATACATCTCGAGGGCGTGCATGCCCAACTCCCGGCCGAAGCCGCTATGTTTGTAGCCCCCGAAGGGCATCGATACGTCGTACAGGTTGTACGTGTTGACCCACACGGTCCCGGCCTTTAAGGCCCGGGCCACGCGATGGGCTTTCTTGACATCTCGGGTCCACACGGCCGCCGCCAGGCCGTAGATCGTCTGATTGGCGACCCGGATCATCTCTTCTTCGTCCCGGCAAGGGATGACGGCCAGGACAG
>JAUQPV010000266.1 GCA_030550225.1 Acidobacteriota bacterium
CGGAGCCCCCGGCGTGGGCCGGCTTGGACTTCCGGAGCACGGCCTTCGGGATCGCCGCCCTTCGGCTCCAGCGGGGCATCAGCCGGGTCGTCCAGGTCTGGCTGTACCTCTGGCGGCAGGGCCACGGAAGTCTCCGGGGCCTGCCCCTCCCCTATGATACGGGCCTCTATGTCCCCGGCCGTAGCCTCCCGAAGCGAGTGGCGAGGGGCGAATAGCGAGTAGGGAGGGGCGACAGTCACCGTTCGCTATTCGCTACTCGCCCCTCGCGGGTCCCACTATCCTCGAGCTATCCATCCACCCAAAATGGAACCGTCGCCCTTCCGAGGTTGACAGGCTCTCGCAACGGCGTCATAGTCCCCTCGTCGACGGGAAGGGCCGACCCTCGGGGGACTTCCATGCGGGTCATCGTGTTTTCCGACATTGACGGGACGATGACGGCCCCGGACTTTCCGTGGGAGGCGACCTTAGAAACCCTCCGAGCCTGTGAAGTCCATGGCGTCGGGATCGTAGCCGTCACCAGCAAGACACTGGACGAGATGAGGGCCTGGCGGCATCTGCCGGCCTTCCTGCCCTGCTTCGCCTACGAGAGCGGCTGGGGCGTCGCCGTCCCGTCCGACGGACCTTACGCTCCAGCTTGGCGGGCGGCGGTCCAACGGCGGGGCTATCCGTTCGCCGGTGAATCCGACGGTCTCGCCCTCTACGAATGGCCCCAGCGGCCGGAGGAGGCCGACCTGCGACGGGCGGCGACGGCGACGGGCGTACGTATTCGTCTCCTGTCGGAGATTCCGTCCGGGACGTTCGCTCGCCGGAGCGGGCTCTTGCCGGAAGTCGTCGAGCGGGCCTACCGGCGGCGGGGGCCGCCCCCCTTTGTCATCGAAGCCGGTTCTCCGAAAGCCTTAGCGGCATGGGCCCGGGCACGGGGTTGGTACCTCGTAGGGGGAAAACTGCTCTTCACGTTGACGCCGGTCCACAAGGGCCACGCCGTGGAAGCCTTGTACCCGGGCCTTCGACGTACGTGGCCCCAAGCCGCTTTCTGGGCCGTCGGCGACACGGCCTCCGACCGCCGGATGGCCCGACGGGGCATCCCCTTCGTCCGGGTCGACCACCCTCGGGCGTGGCGGCGGTGGATACTCAAGGTCGTGGCCAGGCGGGCAGTTCGGCAGATGGGCAGATAGATAGGAGGCTTCATGGGGGACTTTTGGCAGAATTACGTACCGACCCTGCCGTTGATCCGGCCGGACGTGTGGCCTCAACTGGAGGGGCGGCTCACGGCGGCGGCGCGGCGGAAGCCCGTGGGGGTCCTGATCCCCTGTCTGTACTCGGACTTTCAGGCGCCCGCGATGGCCCATATCTTGGAAGTCCTGGCAGGCATCCCCTACGTCAAAAAAGTTTACATCAGCTTAGACCGGGCCGACGCCGCCGAGTTCGAGACGGCCGCCCGGACCGTCGCCGACGTCCTGGGGTCCCGGGGGGTCGTCGTCTGGAACGACAGCCCCCGCCTGCAGGCCCACATCCAGGCCATCGAGGCGGTCCTCCCCCTGGGACCCCGGGGGAAGGGCCGGGCCGTCTGGACGGCCCTGGGCTACGCCCTCGGGGAGGGTCAGGTCGCCGTCTTGGCCTTCCACGATGCAGACGTCTTGACCTACGACCGGGCCTTCCTTGGGCGACTCCTGTACCCGGTCGTCGTCCTCGGCTTCCAGTTCGCCAAAGGGTTCTATGTCCGGTACCGAGACCAGCTTTACGGGCGGGTCGCCCGGCTGTTCTACTTCCCCTTCGTGCGGGCCCTTAAGCAGATCCTTGGGCCCTTGGACTTCCTGGAATATATGGGGGACTTCCGCTACCCCCTGGCCGGGGAGATGGCGACCTTCACGAGCATCCTGCGGGACACCCCGATCCCGGCCGACTGGGGCATCGAGGTCGGTTTGCTTGCCGAGGCCTACCGCCTCCTGAACGTCCGGAATATCTGCCAGGTCGAGATTACGGACCGTTACGACCACAAGCACCAGACGACGGGACCACCGGACTTTTCGGGTGGTCTGACCCGGATGGTCGTCGACATCGCCCGGGCCTTCTTCGTGGAGGTCGCCAGTCGGGGCGTCGTCCTGCCGGCTGACTTCTTTCAGACCCTGCGGCTGACCTTTATTGCCCGGGCCCGAGAGTACTCGACCATTTACGGGGCCATGAGCGAGTGGTGCGACCTGACGTATAACCTCCATGAGGAACGCTCGATGATCGAGCTGTTCGGCCAGTGCATCGACCGGGCCGTCCAGGAGTTCCAGGGTCAGCCGACGGGCCTCCCCCGGCTTCCGACGTGGCACCGGCTCGAGTCGGCCCTGACCGGTATCCTGGACGCCCTGGTCGAGGCCGTCCAGGCCGACCTCCAGACGGTAGGGCGGGGTTGAAGGGAGCCTCCTTCCAGGCATTTCGCCCGTTAGGCGTGGGACGGCGGACCCCTTTCGAGACCCAGGGGGCAGTGGCCAGCTTTCTTAGAAGGACTTAATTTGTAAAGACGCACCGGCTTTGGGAAGGCAAGACGGTCGGTCCGGGGGATACAGGGATGGAGTGACGAGAGTAGTGGTTAGGTCAAGGGTTGGACCTCTACACCCGTCACTCCATAGACTCCATCCCTCGATCCCCCTCTTATCTTGGCGGTGAGCCCTACCGCCTTTTCCAGAGAGGGTGGGGGCTCCGGCCAATCCCTGTTTTGCGTCCTGAGAATCCTTATCCCAACACCCCGCCTTTTTCGACAAGGGGCTGGACGTGTCCGGCCACCTGGCGAAACGGGGGCCTGGCCTCTTTGCGTCAGGAGGTAGACGATGCGGCGCTGGACCCTAAGCCGACGTCGTGTCGTTTCGACCCGCCTCCGGGCCGTCGGGCTTCTCTGGCTGGCGACGTTCGTGTGGGCCCTGACCCTGCCAGCGTACAAGCTCCTGTTGGAGGTCTGGACGCCCCTCCAAATTCAGTTTTGGCGGTATGCCTTGGCGACCCTGCTGGTCGTCGGGCTCGGGCGACTCCGGGGGCCGAGGCGGACCGGCCGGGACTACGGCCGAGCGTTCCTCCTAAGCCTGGCGCTGTGGGTCGGCTTTACGGCCCAGACTTACGGGATTCGATGGACGACGGCTTCGAAAGCGGCCTTTCTGACGTCCCTGGCGGTCCTCTTCGGACCCTTACTGGCCCTCCTGGTCTTCGGACGCCGGGCCGTCCGAGTCACGGGCCTTCGGATGCGGGCGCTGGGCTTCTACTGGCTCCTCGTCCTGATCGGGACCGGCCTGGTCACGATCCACGAGGACTGGACGTGGCGTTGGAACACCGGCGACGTCCTGTGTGTGATGGCGTCCCTGGCTTTCGCCGTCGAGTTAGTCCTGATCGACCGGTGGGTGACGCCGGCCCAGGCCCGGTGGTATGCGGCGTTCCAGATGGTCGGGATGACGGTCCTGACGACCTTTTGGAGCGCCCTGACCGGAGAATCCCTGGCCGCTCCGGTGAGGCCGGCATGGGCGTGGGGGCTTGTCGCTCTCCTGGCCGTGTTTCCCTCGTGGCTCGCCTTCGAGTGGCAGATGGCGGCCCAGCCCCGGCTGAAGACATTCCTGGCCAGCTTCGTCTATGCCCTGGAGCCCCTTCAGGGGGCCCTCCTGTCGGTCCTCCTGCTGGGCGAGGGCTTGAGCCCCGTCCAGTGGGCCGGCGGCCTGCTCCTCGGCGGGGCCCTCGTCGGTGTCTCGAGCCGGATGATGCCCGAGCCGAAAGCCTGGCCCGCCGCCCGGCCTACGGTGTCGGCCCTGGCCCGCTCGGCCGCATGACCCTTCTTGCCCAGTCCCTCCTCAGGGGACAAGGGGTCAGGGGCACGGATTAGGTTGGCACAGTAGTTGTATACTACTTCCGAGAGGTAGACC
>JAUQPV010000267.1 GCA_030550225.1 Acidobacteriota bacterium
TGGATGAAGCCCTGGAAGGTCGGGACCTCGCCAAGGGGGGTCTCTTGAAGGGAAAGCCCCGATGGCGGGCTCTCGACACCTTTGGGCCGGACCGGTGGATTCTCTTCTTATACTTGGACGGTCCCTCTTTTTTAGCGCTGGAGCGCCCCCTGGAATTCCGCCGGGTCGGCTCCCTGCTGAGGTCGACTCCGGACCCCTCGTTCCCGACCTTGCCCGACCGATTGTGGTCAGACCTCCTCCGCCGGGCCGAAACCTGGCAGGGTCAGTTGACCAAGGTGTGGTGTGAGCCGGCCGTCTGTACCCTCCAGAGTCGGACCGACGTGATCTTGCTTCCCCCCACGCCGGTCCTCCTACGGCTTACGGTCTTGGCATTACGGGATGCCGTCGAGACATGGCGCGCGTCAGACGGTCGGTCGCCATGAAGGAAACGACGCCACGCCTTGAAGCTCGGGCCACGGAGTTTTCAGCGGGTCTCCTGGTCGTGCGAAAGACGGACCGGGGATTCGAGTGGCTCCTGCTTCAGAAGCCGAACGGCCGGTGGGAGTTCCCTAAGGGGAAGGTCGAGCCCGGCGAGGTGCCGCTCGACGCGGCCATTCGAGAAGCCCAGGAGGAAGCCGGCTTATCGGACCTCCACGTCATCGAAGGTTTTATGCATACCATCCGCTACACATACCGAGACCGATGGCGCCGCCCTCCCGAGGTGGTGACCGTCGATAAGACGGTCGTTTTCTATCTGGCCGAGACCCACGAGACGACTCTGCGTCCCTCCTGGGAGCACCGCTTGGCCCGCTGGATGACGACCGACGAGGTCTGGCAAGCCCTCGGGTACGAAGACTTGCGGGACCTCTTTCGCCAGGCCATGGCCTACCTTCAGCAAATCCAATACGGAGGAGTCCCATGCCCGAAACGCCCCCCGAAGGAATCCCCCCGATAGAAGTCCAAGTCGATGCTCAGACGGTCGGCCGCTTCTCAAACCAAGTCATGATCGGCCATGACCCGGAGTCCTTCGAACTGCGGTTCCTCTATATCCCGCCGGGTTCCCAGCGGGGTCTGCTGGTCGCCCACATCATCCTGACGCCCCCGCACGCCAAACGGCTCCTGAAGGCCTTAGAAGAAAACATTCGTCGATACGAGGCGACCTTTGGGCCGATCCCGGAGCAGGTCCTTCCCATCGGGCCGGTCCACTGAGGACGATGCAAAGGGCAAAGAGCATCGGGCATAGAGTATTTGCTCTTTGCCCTTTGCTCTACGCTCTATGCCCTTGCCTTATGCCCTTTATGGAACGCGTGGCCCTCGTACACGATTGGCTGGTGACGTGGCGAGGCGGCGAGCGGGTCTTGGCGGTCTTGCATCAGATGTGGCCGCAAGCGCCGGTATATACGTTGATCGCCGACCCCGGCCTGCTGGCCCGCCATCTGCCGGGCGTACGGGTCTGCCCGTCGCCGCTTCAGGGGTGGCCTGGGGCACGGCGGTACTTCCGGTGGCTCCTGCCACTGTTCCCCTACTGGGTCGAACGATGGGACCTCAGCGGGTATGACCTCATCGTGAGTTCCAGTCACTGCGTGGCCAAGGGGGTCATCCCCGATCCCGACACGCTCCACGTGTGTTACATCCACACGCCGATGCGATATGTTTGGGACCGGCGCTTCGACTACTGGGGCCATGGGGTCCGGTACCGGCTCTTGGAATATGCCTTCTTCCATCGACTCCGTCGGTGGGATACGACCTCGGCCGCCCGGGTCGACCTCTTTGTGGCGAACTCCCAGTTTGTCGCCCGTCGGGTCCGGAAGTACTACGGCCGGCCGGCGCTGGTCCTGCATCCCCCGATTCGAACGGACTTCTTTCGACCGGCCGACGTGACCCCGGAACATTTTTTGGTCGTGTCGGCTCTCGTGCCGTATAAGCGCGTCGAGGTGGTCGTCGAAGCCTTTCGGGCCTTCCCCCGAGTGCCCCTTGTCGTCGTGGGCGATGGCCCCCTACGACGGGCCCTTCAACGCCAGGCCCCGCCGAATGTCCGATGGCTCGGTCGGGTCGACGACGAAGATCTTCGGGCGCTTTATCAGCGGGCTTATGCGGTCCTCCTCCCGGCCGTCGAGGACTTCGGGATGGTCGTCGCCGAGGCTCATGCCTGCGGTCGGCCCGCCATCGTCGGGCCCCGAGGCGGGGCCCTTGAGGTCGTGGAGCCCGACGTGACAGGGATTGTCTTGCCGGAAGTCAGCGTCCCAGCTTTACAGGCGGCCATTGACAGGGTCTTGACAGGTCAGTTTAATAAGGATGTCATCCGGGCCCGGGTCGAGCCTCTTGGGGAGGTGGCTTTCCGTCAGCGTTTTCAGTCCATCATCCAATGGGCGTGGACTCGGTTCCGGGCGGGGAGGGTCCTCGATGAGGAGCTACGGCTACTGGGTCGGTTTCCTCAAGTGGTTGACTGACCTGAGTATGACCGTCCTGGCCTTTTGGCTAGCCTACTACTTGCGTTTTGATGCCCTTACGTGGCTCTTCCCGGTCCGGTGGGGCTACCCGGAGATATCTATCTACTGGAAGCTCTTCGGTTTAGTCTTGCTCGCTTGGACGGTCGTCTTCTACTCCCTCCGGGCTTACCGGCCCCGGCACTGGGAGGGCCGGGAAGAGGAGTTCTTCCACATCCTGATCGGTGTCGGCGTGGCCTCGGCCGTCGTATGGGGCCTGGCCCTGTATTATCGGGTCTTCCATCAACGGAACGCCCCACCGGAGCAGTTCTTAGAACCCTCTCGACTGATGTTCGTCATGTTCATGTTCCTGGACGTGACGGGTATCGTCGCCGGCCGAGCCTTCATCCGATGGCTGGCCGAGCGACTGCGGGCGCGGGGGTGGCAGATCCAGCGGGCCCTCATCGTCGGTAACGGTACCCTGGGCCGAGCTCTGGCGAGCCGGATCTGGCAGCACCCTGAGTACGGCATCCGGATCGTCGGGATGGTCGACGGCGAAAACGGAGACTCCTTCCACGACGTGCCCGTCTTGGGGAGTATCGAGGACTTGCCCCGCATCGTCCGGGAGCATGGGGTCCAAGCCTTGTTTATCGCCTTGCCGGCGGATGCATTCTCAAAGGCCCTGTCGATCGTCCAGCAATTCCAGACTCAGCCTATCAGCATCCATATGGCGATGGACGTCCTGACGGCCAGCCACCTGCGGACGACGATATCGGAGATCGACGGCCTGCCGCTCTTGAACATCAACGACACGCCGCTCCAGGGAGCCGCCGCCGTCGCCAAGCGGGTCCTCGACATCGTCCTGTCGGCCTTGGCCCTCATCCTCTTGGCGCCCCTGATGCTCCTCATCGCCCTTCTCATCAAGCTGACCTCCCGGGGACCCGTCATCTATCGTCAGATCCGGATGGGCCTGGACGGACGGCCCTTCGTCATGTACAAGTTTCGCACGATGGTCGAAGACGCCGAAGAGGCGACGGGGCCTACGATGGCCGGCCCCACCGACCCCCGTCGGACCCCTATCGGGAAGGTCCTCCGCTTTCTCAGCTTTGACGAACTGCCGCAGTTCTGGAACGTCCTGAAGGGCGACATGAGCCTGGTCGGACCCCGGCCGGAGCGACCCTACTTCGTGGCCGACTTCTGTCAACGGTATTCGCAATATATGCTTCGGCATCGCGTCAAGGGCGGGATCACTGGATGGGCCCAAGTGAATGGCTTTCGGGGTGACCGAGATTATGAACGTCGGATCGAGTATGACCTCTACTATCTGACCCACTGGTCGATCGGGCTGGACCTGTGGATCCTGCTCGTTACGCCGTTCCGGATGTTCCGCTACACGGGTATATGACTTCGCGATGGGCGAATGGCGAGTAGCGAATAGCGAGCGGCGAATAGGGTCTGGATGTTTGTATACCCTTATCCTT
>JAUQPV010000019.1 GCA_030550225.1 Acidobacteriota bacterium
CCCGGCGGGCCTCTTCGTCGTCTTGGCCGCCGTCCTCCTGATCGTCGAGGCCTGGCGACCCGAATGGCTCCGGTGGCTGTACTATGGGGTCGTCCTCGGCCTGATCGGTCTTATCTTTATCACATTCCGATTCCTCTTTAATCAGCGGTTCGTCGCCTTCGGAAACCGTCTCGTCTTGGACAACGTGACGCTCCTGACGCTGATCATGTACGTCGTGGCGGCCGCCGTCGTCGTCATCGCCATGGGCCCCGTCTGGGAGGCCCAGTCGGAGCGGAGCGGCTCTTGGATGGGCCTCCTGCTGATCACATTGGTCGGCATGGGGACGATGTCGGGGACGTCCGACGTGCTCGTCATTTTCATCGGCTTGGAGCTCCTCTCCCTGAGCCTGTACGTCCTCATCGCTTACGAGAACCCGACCGAGCCGGCCTTAGAAAGCGCCCTCAAGTATTTTCTCCTGGGCGCCTTTGCGGCGGCCGTCTTTGCATACGGCATCGCCCTGATGTACGGGGCCGTCGGCTCGACGTCCCTGGTCGACCTGGCGGCTCGGCTCCCGAGTCTGCAGGGCACCCCTCGGGGATGGCTGGCCTATCTGGGCCTGGCCCTGATGTTCGTCGGTCTGGCTTTTGAGGCCTCGGCCGTGCCCTTCCACATGTGGACACCCGACGTCTATCAGGGGGCTCCGACGCCGACGGTCGCCTACATGTCGGTCGCCGTCAAAGCGGCCGCCTTTGGGGCCATGCTTCGGTTGTTTGGCGACATGGCGCAGGTTTTCCGCCGGACGACCGACGTCTGGGGCTGGGGCCTGGCCGGCGTGGCCATCCTGACGATGGTCGTCGGCAACGTCCTGGCCCTTCGGCAAGACAACATCAAACGACTCCTGGCTTACTCGAGCATCGCCCATGCCGGCTACATCCTGATCGGCCTGACGGCGGCCGGGGACGCCGCCCGGGAGTCCGTCTTGCTGTACTTGCTGGCTTACCTGTTCATGAACATGGGGGCCTTCTTGGTCGTGGCGGCTCTGGAGGCGTGGGGCGTCGAGCCGACGCTGGAGCGGTACCGGAGCCTCGGGTATCGCCATCCCGGTTGGGCCCTCGGTCTGACGGTCTTCCTGCTGGCCCTGGCGGGGATTCCCCCGACGGCCGGGTTCGTGGCCAAGCTATGGGTCTTCCGGGCGGCCTTCCAGTCGGGCTGGCCCAGTTTGGTCATCGTCGGCGTCCTCACGAGCTTGATCGCCGCCTACTACTACTTCCGGGTCGTATGGACGATGTTCGAACCCCCGACGGCCGACGTGCGGCGGGCCTGGAAGCAGGCACCGGCCGAGCCTGCCGTCCCCCTGGTGGGCTTCGCCCTGGCGGTGGCCCTATGTCTGTTTTTTACCCTGCAGGTCGGCGTCCTGCCCAACCGCTTTGCCTATCTCGTGCGCATCGCCTTTGCCTCTTTTTAACACGTCGGACCAAGCATCTCCCGATTCGGAGGTGAGTCATGAGGTCGATGGGCATGGCTCTGCTGGTCTTGCTCTGGGGCGCCCTGGTCGGTGCCGAGAACCCGAAGGTCGTGCTGGAGACGACGATGGGGCGGATCGTCCTGGAGCTATATCCCGACAAGGCACCCAAGACGGTGGCCAATTTTCTCACATATGTGGATGAGGGATTTTACGACGGTACCATCTTTCACAGGGTCATCCCGGGCTTTGTCCTTCAGGGCGGCGGATACACGGCCGACTTTCGGCAAAAGCCGACCCGCCCCCCGATCCCCAACGAGGCGGACAACGGCCTTTCGAACCTCCGGGGGACGATCGCCATGGCGCGCACGGCCGACCCCCACAGTGCGACAAGTCAATTTTTTATCAACCTGGTCGACAACAAGCGATTAGACCATACGGGGAAAGGTGACAGTCAAGCCTGGGGTTATGCGGTGTTCGGCAAAGTCGTCGAGGGGATGGACGTCGTGGACAAAATCGCCCGGGTCCGGACGGGTCCCCGGGGCCCCTTCCCTTCCGATTGTCCCCTCGAGACGGTCCTCATCCGACGGGCGAAGCGGATGACCGACCAAAACAAGTAGGCCCTTCTCCCTGGTCTCCGGAAAAGAATCCCCAGACCCCGGCCCCCGGGTCCTTGGGGCCCCATCTTGTCATGCCTTGCGGCGGCGTTGGAGCCAGGCCTGGATGGCCTCAGGGATGCGATCGAGGGGAAGCGACTCGTCGGCCAGGCCAGCCTCGATGACGGCTCGGGGCATTCCGTAGACGGCGGCCGTCTCCTCGTGTTCGACGATGATGCGGCCCCCGACGGCCTTGACGGCGGCGGCGCCCTGCAGACCGTCGTCGCCCATGCCGGTCAGGACGAGGCCCAGGACGGCTGTCCCGCAGGCCTCGGCCGCCGATCGAAACAGCCGGTCTACGGAGGGCACGTACCTCTCTCGCCCGTCCGGTAGTCGGAGCCGAATGCGGAGCTCGCCGCGGGCCAGGCGGACTTCCATGTGGTGGCCGCCGGGGGCGACGTACACGAAGCCGGGCCGGACGACCTCGTCGTCCCCGGCTTCCCGGACCCGCAAGCCGGCGAGCTGGTCCAGCCGTTGAGCGAACATCGCCGTGAAGACGGGCGGCATGTGTTGAGCGATCAGGAGGGCCGCCGGGAGGTCGTTCGGAAGTCTCTGCAGGAGGTGGCGGATGGCCTGCGGCCCGCCTGTAGAGGCGCCGATCACGACGATGTCCGAGGGGACCGGCCGGGCTTCCCAGAGGGGACTCGGCTTCCGGTGAACCGGCCGGGCCGGCGTCTCCGAGGGCAGGGGCCCGGCGGCCGGTCGGAGCTTGCCCTGGGCGGCGACCCGGACCTTGGCGATGAGTTGTTCCTGAATCGTCGGGAGTCGGGGTGAGATGGGACCGCCGGGCTTGGCGATGAAGTCGAGGGCCCCCATCTCGAGGGCCCGGAGGACGTTTTCGTCGGCCTCGTATGCACTGATGACGATGACGGGCTTGGGCCGCTGGGCCATGAGCCATCGAAGGAAGGTAAAGCCGTCCATATTCGGCATTTCCAGGTCCAGGGTGATGACGTCGGGGTCGTGTTCGAGGACCTTCTTGATGGCATGCTGGCCGTCGTATGCCGTATCGACGACCTCGATGTCAGGGTCGGACGACAGCATACGGGTAATCGTCCGTCGGTTGTAAGCCGAATCGTCGACGACGAGGACTCGAATCTTCTTCGGCTTCGGCGGCCGCATCGGTCAGGTGTCTCCTTACAGACAGAGGGTCTCCGGTCCCGGGGGCCGGCTTCGGTGTTGGATGCCGTGTCGGTTGTCCGGTGGTCGGGGGCCACGCATCGCCTGAACCCCCTAAAAACCCGGCACCCGGGACCTCACTTCCGATACACCATGTCATTTCGAAAATGGACGAGTTGGAACCGACTGTCCAGTCCCAGAAGGGACTCGGAGTGCCCCAGGAGCAGGAAGCCGCCGGGGCGGAGGCGCTCGTAGAAATTGTGGATGGCCCGTTTTTTCGCCTCGGTATCGAAGTAGATCAGGACGTTGCGGCAGAAGATGACGTCCAGCCAGCCGTACAGGGCCAGGCTCGATGAGTCGAGGAGGTTTACGCGTCCGAACAAGACCATCTGGCGGATTTCGTCCCGGATGCGGAGCTTGCCGTCGGGGGTCGGCTCAAAGTACTGCCGGACGTAGACCTCGTATTCGGGTTCCATGTCCCGGAACGAGCCGCTCCCGTAAACGCCCTGACGGGCGACCTGGAGGGCTCGACTCGAGATGTCGCTGGCGAAGATAAAGACTTGCCAGCCCGTCAAGGCCGGGAGGCCCCGGAGGAGCATGGCGATCGAGTAGGGCTCCTCGCCGGTCGAACAGCCGGCGCTCCAGATGCGGAGGACGCGGGCGGGCTCGGCCCGCCGTTCCTGGACCAGGAGGGGGACGATCTCCTCGACGAAGCACCGCAGTTGGCGTTTTTCCCGGAAGAAGTAGGTCTCGTGGGTCGTCACCAGGTCGATGAGCTGGTCCATCTCTCGTTCCCGGTCGGGGTGATACAGGAGGTGGTAGTAGTAGCGTTCCAGGGAGGGCAGACCGAGGGCCCGCATGCGATGGACGAGCCGCCGCTGAAGGACGAAGCGGGACTCCTTGTCGAAGCGGATGCCCGTATGCTGGTAGATCAAGTCCACGAAGGCGTAGAACAGGTCGTCGTTCAGGATCTCACCGGTCCACGAGGCGTCCAAGGGCGGGTATCGCATGAATTTCATCCATCATGACGAATGACGGGTACCAAGAGACGGGCCCCGATCCTGGGCACGTGGGCAGATAAGCCAATGGACAGAAGGCGGACCCCATGCGCATCTTCACGGACCGAGGGGTTCGGTGAAGAAGGCGGCCCACTGCCGGAGCCGACTGGGGCCGTGTCGGTCCAGGGTCGCCCGCCAGGCGGGTCGCGTCTGACAGATTTCGATCCACTGGGGCCAGGTCTCTTCGAGGTACAGCCACGGTCGGGCCCATTCGGGGACGTCGGGGAGGTCCAGATGGGCGAGGACGGTCATCCACTCGGGCGGAGATAGCCATTGCTCGATAGGCGGCACCGTCTCGGCTAGCCAGGCATGGAACCGCTGAGGTGCCAGGACGGCCATCGTCGTTAAGATCCGGACCTTCAGACTGGCTTCCATCTGGGGGTCGAACCGCTGGCGGGCGAACTCAAAGGCGGCCTCGGCTTGGCGCCGCATGGCGGCCAGGCCCTCGAGGATCATCCGCCGGTGAATCAAGTCCCGATGGTCGTACTCCTGGCGGTAGAACGCCAAGACCTCGGGGACGTCAAGCCGACCGGCGTGGCGCAAGATCTCCAGCCGCAAGGGGAACTCGGCGTGGGCGTAATGGGCTTCTAAGATCGGAAAGGCCGCCGGGTGGCCTGACCCGGCGAGCCGACGGACGGAGGCGACCTGCCCCCAGAGGTCCGACCCGGCCAGTGTCGCCCGGAGGACGTCGATGAGGTCGGGCGCGTCGTCGGGATAAGCCAGGATGGCCCGCTCTCGGACGGCCGTAGATTCGTCCGTCAGGGCCATCCGCAGGAGGCGGTCGCTCACGTCCCGGGGAAGGAGGGGCCGGTCGGCCCGCGTCGCATCTTCCAGGACCCGAAGGCGGACCCAGGGTGCCGGGTCTTGCATCCATGCGACAGCCCGCCGGCAGAACTCGTCGGGGTCCAGGGCGGACCAGACGTCCACGGCGGCCGCCCGGCGCCAGGCCTGGGGGTCCTCGGTCCAGGCGGCTGTCCATCGGAGGAGCTCGGCGGCCCGGTCGGGCTCGGCCTGCTGTTCGGCCAGCCAGGCCCAGACGGTGTCTTGGAGCTCCGGCGATTCCAGGGGCCAGGTGGATTCAAGCCAGACCCGGACTTCGGGCCAGGGGGCCTGCCGGAGAACGGCTTGCAGAGCGAATGCCCGGGTCTCCGGTGCCAGCCGGTCCCATCGGCCCAATACAGCGGTCCGGACGGTGGCATCCTCTAAAAGGGGCGCCTGCCAGTAGAGCCAGGCGTGGAGGGCCTCCGGGCGTTCGAGGCGGTCCCATATCGAGCGCCATCGAGCCGGAGTTAGGGGCGGGAGCCACGGCAGGACCGTCGAGACCCGTTCCGACTCGAGGGGGTCGTCCAGTCGCTCCAGGAGGGATTCCCCAAATTCGGGTCGCTGAAAGACGGCGGCCCAAAACTCGGCACTCCGGGCGACCTCTTCGGAGCCGTGGGCGAGCCAATCCCGCCAGGGCAGGGCGTCCAGGGCGTCGGTCGGGGGTGCCACCCGGGCGAGCCATTCGTGGAATTGGCGGACGTACTGGCGGAGCCATTCGTCCTTCCAGAGGACGGAAAACCACCGGAGGGTCCCCCGGAGGACGTTGTCCGCTAAGTCGGGCCGTCGGAGGGCCTCGACGGCGAGGGCTACGGCCCGGGCGTCAAAGAAGTGACCCAGCGTCTGGAGAGCCGGCAGGTACAGCAGGGAGTCTTGGAGAAAAGAGGGCCACGCGTCCAAGACGTCGGGGTGGCCGATCTGGCCCAGGGCTTGGACGGTCTGGTAGCGGACCCAGGGATCCTCCGAGTCCAGAAGGGCCCAAAGGGCCGGGACGGCCGAGGCGAGGCCCAGGCGGCCGATAGACTCGATGGCTGTCGTCACGACATTGGGGTTCGGGTCGTTCAGGCGTCTCTGGAGATCCGGCAAGAGGTCAGCGTTCCGGGCCGTCCGGGCCAGTTGGACGGCAAAGAGACGGACATCCGGGTGCGGCGATTCCATCAGATGCCGGAGGACGTCCGGGATGTAGCGACTATGGGTCGTCAAGATTTGAAGGGCCGTGTTCCGTCGGTTGGCATGCTCGTCGTCTTGCAAGGCGTCGACGAGGATTTGGGTCAGACGGGGGTGGTACAGTCGGGTCAGCCAGGCGGCGAGCTGGCTTCGGAACTGCCAGTCCTCTGAGTCCAGGGCCTCGTAGAGGACAAGCCACACCGAGTCGGCCCACGCCGTCGGCGGGCCTTGAGACTCCCACCATTCCATACGTTCCCATTCGGGTTTCATACTTCGACGTCCTTGAAGAAATTCTGGACCTGACCGGACTGCTCGATTTCTCGAAGAAACTGTTCAAAGTAATCGTGGCGTTCCCATATCCGGGGGTCGACTCGACGCCGGTAATAGGCGTGGAACTCGGCGATCTCCCGACCCAGGGCCGAGCGCAGGTCGCCGGCCGCCAAGGCCGCCCGGACCCGGTCCATGTGATACAGGATGAAGTCGGTCAGGAGGAGCCGAGCCAGACGGCGGGCCTCTTCCTCGTCGCGGACCGTCGTCTCGGACTCGCCGGCCGGGGAGCGTCGGAGCAGACGTTGAACGACCTCTTGGAAGCGGGGGATGGGGACGTCAGGCTCGATATACTCGTCAGCCCCATGGAATTGGACCGGCGGCCGGCGGTAGCGGCCCGGGTGGGTCAGCGAGGCCAACAAGATGACCGGCAAGTCCCGTAGGGTCCCGTCCCGGCGGACCCGTTCGATGACCTCATAGCCCATCAGGCCGGGGAGCCACGCCTCGACGACGACCAAGTCCGGAGGACTTCGGCGGACCGCCTCCCAGAGGGACAGGCCGTCCGTGAAGATTTCCACGTCGGCCCCCATTTCCTGGACGAGGGGAGCCGTCAAGCGTTGAGCGACGCCCAGGTCGGCTGTCCCCATGTAGCAGAGGAAGGTCCGGACGGTCGCCGCCTTCGGGCGCATATAGTGCACGACTTCCTGAAATCGGACCGGGGGTTCGGCTTCAGGTCGTCGGATGACCAGGACGTGACGACACACGGGGCATACCAGACGGACCCCCGCCGCCTGGGGTCGCCAGGGAATCCGCAGGCGCCGACCGCATCCGGTACATGTGACGGCGATCCGACCGGGGGACTCCATATCCCGTGGGTCCGATGGTTCAGGTACCCGTTCACGTGTCGTCATACGGATTTTTCATACTTATGCAAGAGAGGATTGCGAATTGCGGATTGCGAATTACAAGTTGTAGATGGGGATACGCCTCGGCCCCCTGGTCACATCCCTGGATTTCCCGATTCGCAATCCGAAATTCGCAATTCACAATTCTCCTGACATCCGACCTCCAGAAACGAATGTCGATCTCCTGAGACCCGACACTTGGCCCCCAGACCTTATTTCTGGCGGATTATATCACAAGGGCTGGACGGACGGAACGGACCAGTTCGGCATCGATCGAGGCTCGGTCCTGGGCGAAAGCCTCCATCAGGGCCAGGTGGGCCAGGTGGTTGACGACGCGCGGATAGCCCTCTGAAAGAGTGGCGATCGCCTCTAAGGCGTCCGACCGGAAGGGCCCCGGCCAAGTGCCCCCGGCCTGTTCCCACCGGTGGCGGATGTAGGTCGGCACCTCCTCGGGTCGCAGGGGGACTAACCGAAGATGCATGCTGATGCGCTGGCGGAAAGCCGTGTAAGCCCGCCGCCGGAGGGTCGTCTCAAGTTCGGGCTGGCCGACTAAGACGATGCCCAAGAGGTTGGCCGTGTCCAACTGAAGGTTACTCAGGAAGCGGATCTCATCGAAGACGGCCTTGCCGGGTAGGAGATGGGCCTCGTCCAGGACGAGGGCCGCGCCCTGGCCGCCCTGCCAGAGGTCGACAAGCCGGTCGGCCAACTGATTCATCAAGACGTAACGGGACCGGGCCGGCGGGACGTCCAAAGCCGTGGCCAGTTGGGTCAGCAGTTGGTAGGGCGTCATCCGGGGATAGACGAGGACGACGACCCGGATGGACGCCGCCTCAGCTTGCTGGAGGGCCGCTCGGATGACGGTCGTCTTGCCGACCCCGACGGCCCCCGTTAGGAGGACCGTCTCCCGTTCCTCGAGGGCATACTGGACCATGGCAAGGGCTTGCTCGTACTGGGGAAACCAGCACACGTACCGGGGGTCCGGCGTGTTCCGGAAGGGCAGGTCCGTCAAACCGAAGTAAGCCTCGTACATGTCTTCACGTCCGCCGCGGGAAGACCCGCGCCGTCAAGCTGATGGGGTCCAGGACCAGGACGGGCCGGTCTTCACCGATCTCGGCGGCTCCGCTGATGCCCCGGAGGTCCTGTAAGCGGGCTGAGATCCGCTTGATGACGATTTCCTGCATCCGTTCGACCGCGTCGACGCACAGGGCAAACCACTGCCGGCCGGCCCGACTGACGATGGCGAATCCCCCGTCCCGGGCGTCTGTCAGTCGAAAGACCTGACCAAGCCGGATCAGGGGGACTGCCCCCTCGTGATAATGCAGGAGCTCCTGGCCCTCGACTTGTCGGAGATGCTCGGGTCGGACCTCGACGATTTCCTGGACCAGAGCAAGGGGGACGGCAAATCGCTCCGGGCCGACCCGGACGATCACGGCCGGGACGATGGCCAGCGTGATGGGGAGCAGGATCTCGAAGGTCGTTCCCTGACCGGCCTCCGTGTGGACCGTCACGGTCCCATTCAGGCGCTCGATGGTCTGCTTGACGATGTCGAGGCCGACGCCCCGGCCCGAGACCTCGCCGACCCGCTCGGCCGAAGAGAATCCCGGCTCGAAGATGAGCCGCAGGACGTCCTGAACGGTGACCTCGGCCTCTTCATCGATAAGGCCCATCTGGATGGCCCGCCGGCGGACCTTTTCCAACTGAATCCCCCGGCCGTCGTCGGCGATACGCAGGGCGATCCGTGGACCGACCTGGGCCGCCTCGATGCGGACCGTCCCTGTCTCGGGCTTCCCTTGCGCCCGTCGCTCGTCGGGTGCCTCGATGCCGTGATCGACGGCGTTTCGCAGGATGTGCACGAGGGGGTCCATGATGTGCTCGATGAGGACCTTATCGAGACGGGTGTCGCCACCCAGGAAGACCGTCTGGACCTGCTTGCCGGCCTGACGGGCCAGCCGGCGGACCATCCGTTCCAGGCGGCCGTAGACCGTCCCGATGGGGACGAGCCGAAGCTCCAGCAAATGCCGTTGGGCTTCCCCCAGGCGGGTGGCCATCTCCTGCGTGAGCTGAAGGAGAGCCGCCAGGGAGCCGGCGATTTCCGGAAAACGGCTCTGGAGGTCTTGGATTAGGCTCTCCTGCCGGGACCGAAGGACAGCGGCTTCCCCTACGACGTTCAGGACGGCATCCAGAGCCCGCAGGTCGACCCGGACGGAGCGGCTGAGGTCTCGTAGAAAGGCCGGCTCGGCCTCGGCTTCCGAGGGTTCGGCCTCGGCCTCGACGGCTGGCCGGCCTGGCTCCGCCGGGGCTATGCCCTCGGGGGGATACAGCAGGTCCAGCCGGGTCGGGGCGGTCGGAAGCAGGTCCCCCACGGCGTCCGGGACTACCCGCGAGGCCCATAGCAGACGGAAACCGATCTGGTCCGGGTCGGTCCCGGCTTCCGGGAGCGTGCTGATGAGTTCGCCGTGCTGATTCAGGACGGCATTCGCCTCCCGGAGGACCCGGTCGAAGTCAGCGAAGGGCAGTCGGAGGTAAATCGAGTAGATACGCAGGCCCTGGCGGACCGCCTCCCGGAGACGGTGCTCCTCGTACTCGGTCAGCGACTGGCGGGTCGCCGCATCCAGGGCCAGACGGTCCAGGGGGTCGGCCTCGGCCGACAGGACTCGCCGCTGAGCGCTTTCGACAAAACGGTCGATGGCCTCAAGGGCTTGGTCCAGGTCGATGACCTCGGCCGTCTCGGCCGTCTCTTGGAGCAAGCGTTGAAGCGTCTCCAAAGAGTCGAACAGCAAGTCGACCAGGTGGGGCGACACGGGGATCTTCCCCAGACGGACCCGGTCGAGGACGTCCTCGATCCGGTGGGTGTAAGTGCTCAGCCGCGTGTAGCCCAGCATGGCCGCGAGGCCCTTCAGGGAGTGGTAGCTCCGAAAGAGCTGGTTCACGAGGTCGGCCTTGAACTGACCGACGCGGGCGTACTGCTCGAACTGCCGAAGGACGCTCCCGATAGCTTCCAAGATGTCTTGGGCCTCGGCCAGGAATTCGGGGTTCAGTTCTCGGGCGACCACGCTGGCTTCTCCTGGGGCATGGACGGCAAGTCCTGTTCGTAACGAAGCCAGATAGTCCGGACGACCTGGGCCAGGTGGTCCGGCCGGAAGGGCTTGACGACGTAAGCGTCGGCCCCGAGGGCCATGCCCCGGCGCTGGTCCTCGGCGGCGCCCTCGGTCGACACGATGACGATGGGGATCTGGCGGTACGTCGGATGGGTCTTCAGGAAGCGGATGAGCTCCAGGCCGTTCATGTCCGGCATGTTGATGTCCGTGATGATGAGGTCGACCTGCAGGCCCGGCAGGAGTCGGAGGGCGTCGAAGCCACTGGGGACCTCCAGGCTCTGGACGCCAGGGAAGAAGGCCTGGAGACACATCCGGATGTAGCCCCGCATCGTCTCCGAGTCCTCGATGACCATCACCGAACGCAGGGGCCGCCCTGCCGTCATCGGAATACCGCCTGACTCAGACGTCGGTTCAAGATGGCATTCTCGATGGCGAAACTCGCCTGATGGAGAAAGATCTCCAGATACGTCAGGTCGCCCAGGGGTCGGCCCGTGACGGCGTTATCCCCGTAGAAGAAGCCGACCGTCTGGTCCTGGACGACGAGGGGAATGATCACATACTCCGAGGGCCGAAAGCGACCGATGGTCTGGACGAAGTCGTCCAGCCACGCCGGGGCCTCGGCGGCCGACCGCCGGACGGACTGGCCCGTCTGAGCGACGACCGCAAAGTCGCCGACGGGTTGGGGCAATCGGATCCGCCGGACCTTCAGGGGCATCGCTTCGTCGTCGCCCGTATCGCCGAATCCGCCGAGGCCGACGACGCCTTGCGGCGTGTTCAGAAACAGCAGGCCCCGGTCCAGGAATTCGGCGGCGAACTGCAAGATCAGGAGCGAGATCTGGGGCGCTTCGGAGGGATGCCGCAGGTCGGCCAGGGCCTGCTTCAATTGGGCCATGAGCTTCGAAAGGCGGGCCTCCGGGGTTTCTTCCTGGAAGGGCTCGTCCAGGCCGAGTTCCCGCCACAGCCGCTCCATGATGTCCGGGGCCGACGGCCTCGGCTGGGCGCTTTGAGTCACCCGAAGCACTCGCAAATGGTCCAATAGGACTTGAGCCAAGATATGGACATGCCCCCGGACCTCCCGAGGCGACCCCGCCGGGATGAAGGGGCTTTGCAGAAGGTGCACGTTCCACGCCCGTCGCAGGGCCTCGTCCAGGTCCGGCTGGATGTACCGGTACACCAGGAGGACAGGGACTCCACCGGCCCGCTGGCGGACGGCCTGAATCCACGCCAGGGGGTCCCGGAGCACGTCCACGTCCACGACGACAGTGACGTCCGAAGCCAGCCGTTGCCATTCGACGACCCGGTTCAGGATTTCGTCGGGGTTCGTCTCAGAAAGCTCGACGACGACAGCACCCCGTTGGATCAGGGTATGGGACAGGTACGACCGGACGACGGCCTGCGGGAAGGCTAAGAGGACCGACATGCCCTCCAACGAGGCTTCCGTCTCCGCCTCCTCCTCGGCTAAGCCGATGGCTCCACCAGGCCCCGCCGGGGCGGTCGCCGGCCGCACGAGCTGGCTCTCGTCCCGAAGCTTCATCGCATCCAGTAAGAGTTGCTGGGCGTTCAAGCCCTTCTCCAAGAGGACCAAGTCGATGGGGTCGACCCGAATCTCGTCGTAGGGGATGATCTCGGTCAGATGAAAGGTAAAGGTGCCCCGCGGGAACTGAAGGAGTTCGTAGACAATCCGATAAATCTGCTGTTTGACGACCAGCTCGAGGGCTTCCCGGGTGAGCCACCCCTGCTGGACGAGGATCTGACCCAGGGGCTGATGGGCCTTCTGCTGACGTTGCAAGGCGAGGGCCTGCGCCAGCTGATCGGGCCGGAGGACCCCGTACTCGACCAGAGCCTGGCCCAAGCTCTTCTGGTTCTTCCCCTGCAGGAGGGCGCTCACGACCTGGCCGTTCTTAAAAATGAGGATGCCCCGCCGTCGGTCCTCGGATTCGACCTCTAAGATGCCCGTCCGCTTGCTGAGGCTGATGATCTGGATGATGTCGGTCAATGACAAATCTTCCAGACTGCCCGTCAGGCTCATGCCCGTTGACTCCGGAGCTGATCCAGCAGGCCGTGGACGAACCGGAAGGCGTCGTCCTCGGCAAAGGCCTTCGCCAGTTCCACAGCCTCATGGATGACCAGGGCCAGGTCCAGACCGTCGTGGAGGTACTCAAAGAGGGCGATCCGGAGGACGTTGCGGGTGACGGGACTCAGACGTTCCAGTTCCCAGTGATGGGCCAGGCGCTGGATGATGGCATCCAGTTCAGACTGATGCCGGAGGACGCCGGCGATCAGGTAACGGGCCCGCTCCAAGACGGCAGGTCGGGAGCCCCCCAGGACCTTGAGGACCCCGGCTATCTTCTCCTCGACGTCCCCCGGGTCCAGCTCGAGACTGTACAGGACCACCATCGCCAGCACGCGAGCCCGCCGGCGATTCGGCCATAAGGCCGGAAAGACGAACGAAAACCCTTCCGTCGCGGGGGACGACCGATCGGGACGGTGCTCCACGTTCATCGCCTGTCCAGACGTCACGCCGGGGCGTGAACCCACCGCAGACACTGCAGGACGGCCCGGGCGGCTTCATAACCCTTGTTACCCATCTTACCGCCTGCCCGTTCCAGTGCCTGCGAGAGATTGGCTGTCGTTACGATGCCAAGCCCAATGGGTATTTTATGCTGGATGCTGATTTGTGCAAGCGCTGAGAACACCGCTTGGGCCAGATACGCATGATGATCGGTCTCGCCCTGAATGATGGCCCCCAGGGCGATGACGCCGTCGGGCCGCCAGGTCTCGATCAGGTGCGCGACCCCCCAGGGAATTTCGAAAGACCCCGGGACTTCGAAAATCTGGAGGCTCGTCTCCGGGACCTGGGCCTCCTCCAAGGCCCGTCGGGCCCCCGCCAGGAGGCCCTGGACGACGACCTCGTTGTACCGGGACACGACGATGCCGATGCGGGTCATAGCGTCACCCGATGGAACAGCCAGAGGAGCAGGGCTTTCTGGGTATGGAGACGGTTTTCGGCCTGGTCCCAGACGACCGAGGCCGGCCCGTCGATGACCTCGTCGGTGACCTCCTCCCCCCGATGGGCCGGCAGGCAGTGCATGAAGACGGCATCCGGTCGGGCCTGACTCATCAGGGCCGCGTTGACCTGATAGGGCCGGAAGACCTGGACCCGGTGGGCCCGCTCGTGCTCCTGGCCCATCGAGACCCACACGTCCGTGTACACGGCGTCGGCCCCGGCGACGGCTTCCACGGGGTCAGACGTCCACAGCACGCTCCCCCCGCTCGACCGGGCATGAGACTGGGCCCGGTCGAGGACCTCGGGATGAGGCTTAAACCCCGGCGGCGTGGCGACCCGCAGGTGCAGGCCCAGCCGGGACCCCGCCAGGAGCAGGGAGTGGCATACGTTGTTGCCGTCCCCCACGTAGGCCAAGCGGAGACCCTCCAGACGGTCCTTTTTCTCCCACAACGTCAGGAGGTCCGCCAGGGCCTGACAGGGATGCAGGTAATCACTGAGACCGTTGATGACGGGCACCGAGGCATACCGGGCCAGCGTCACGACGTCTGCATGGGCAAAGACCCGAGCGACGATCCCGTCGACGTACCGGCTCAGCACACGAGCCGTGTCGGCGACCGTCTCGCCACGGCCCAACTGGAGGTCCTGGGCGTTGAAGTACAAAGCGTGGCCCCCCATCTGAAGCATGGCGACCTCGAAGGACACCCGCGTCCGGGTCGACGGCTTTTGGAAGATCATGCCCAGGACCCGGCCGTCCAGTTCGTGGGCATACCGTTCGGGCGCCTGCTTAACCGCCCGAGCCAACCGGAGAAGCCCCCGCAGGGTCTCGACAGACACGTCGTCGGTGTCCAGAAAGTGACGCACGTCGGTCGGCATGACTCCGCATCTCAATGAGGAATGAGAAGTGAGGAGTGAGGAATGAAACATCCCCCTTTTATCCATCCCTCATTACCCATTCCTCATTCCCTCCCGCCCCAGGACCCGAAGCCGCACGCCCGCCTCCCGGAAGAGGGCGACGACGGCCGACTCCAGGGGGTACGGGCTTTCGTAGACGACCTCCGCGATCCCGGCGTTGATGATCATCTTGGCACACGTGATGCACGGGGAAAGGGTACAGTAAAGCGTGGCGTCCCGCAACGAAATCCCGTGGTAGGCCGCCTGGGTAATGGCGTTCTCCTCGGCGTGGGAACACAGGCACACGTCAAGCTGGGTCCCGCTCTGGCCCAGGGCCCGACAGCGGGCACAGCCGCCCTCGTTGCAGTTGCGGACCCCCCGGGGCGTGCCGTTGTAGCCCGTCGAGATAATCCGCCGGTCCTTGACGACGATGGCCGCCACCTTTCGCTTCAGACAGTTACTCCGGAGAGCCACGACCTTGGCGATTTGCATGAAGTACTCGTCCCAGTCAGGTCGCGTCTGGCGCAGGAAGAAAGGGAGGAGGACCGCCCGGAGACGCTCGTAGAGGACCTCGATCGTGTCGTCATTCTCGACGACCACGTCGGCCATCGCCTCGCAGGCCGGAATCTGCTGGGCCAGGGGGTCAGGGTTGGCGACCTCTGCCTGCTCGATCCGCTCGAACTCCTCCCATGTCTGGGGGTCGTTCTCCCGGCCCCGCCGGCGAAGCCGCTCAAATCGGACTTCCGGCCGGGCGACGACGGCGACGAGGAGAAAGTCGGGTCGGCTCCGCAGGACCTCGACCTCCCGGGGATGGCGGATGGAATCGATCACATAATTCTTCTCGGGGTCCATCCGCCGGAGGACCCGCTCGGCCAAGATACCTGGCCCCAGACGGCGGCGGAACTCGACACCGTAACGGATGAGGTTCTCCCGCGTGATAGGAATGCCGTGCTCCCGGAGGAGCGACCGGAGTTCGTCCGAAAGGGACAGGTAGACGAACCCGATCTGCTCCAGCCAAGCGGCGACGGTTCCCTTCCCGGCGGCGTTACGTCCCGTGAGGCCGATGATCATAAGTGGGCCATCAGGCAGTACGGCGGTCCTGAGTAGATAGGCAGGTCGGCAGATGGGCCGTCGGCAGGTCGACAGACCGCCTGAAATCCCCCGACCATCGGCGGTCATGTCGGTGTCGACCTCTACTCCGTCACTTCGTCACTTTTTGATCGATGAGCCCAGTCGCCTACATCCCGCATCCCGAACGACCGTTGCCCTGCTCATCCCTCCGAGACAGGCCATCGGTCGATACCCAGCAGGGAGGGGTCGCCGTCGGCCAGCACACGAACGAGCTCTTCGTAAAAGTAGTCCCGCTGGGAGACGACCGACTGGGGGAACCGCTCGAGGTAGACCTTCCGGCTCCGCTCGATGTCCTCCCGCAGGCGTTCGTAGAGGTCCCGATACTGACGGCCCATGACGACTTGCTGTTCGTTGTACATCTTGATTTCCTGGACAAGCAGACGGGCGAAGCGTTGCGCCTCTTCGTGGAGTCGCCTTTCCTCCGGGGCGACCTCGGGCGGGGCCGGGGCCGGCGGCTCGGCGGCCCGGGCCTTACGGGTCTGGATCCACTTCAACCGGGAAGGCATCGTCTCGACGGCCATGGCGGCGTGCCGGACGAGGATCTCGACGGCCATCGGTTCCTCCGGCTTCCAGGGGCCTGACCGACGGTCTGCATAGAGGAGACCGACCGGCTTGCCTTTCACGAGGATCGGGAATAGGGCAAAGACCTCGGGAAGGTACCCGGCCATTTCCTGTAAGATGGCCTGATCGGCGGGCCCAAAGGGCGGCGTCGCCACCTGGGTCGTCTGCGACTCATAGCACCGGGCCCAGGCACTGGGTGTATCCAGGGGGACGGAAAAGTTCCGAAACCGTTCCCCGTCCGCCCCGACCCCCTGCAGGCGAAGCCCCTGCCAGCCGACCAAGGCGTTCCCTCGAACGACGAAGACGGCGATCCCGTCGCAAAAACCCGAGACACCCTGCAAGAGGGCCTGCAGCAGGGCCCCCTGCGTCTCGGCCATGTCGATGGCGTCCACGGCCTCCATCAAAGCCGGTAGGGGAGACGGCGGGGGCGGCGGGAGAAGCTCGACGACCTGCGCCGCCCAGTCGGCGACAGGCTGGTCGATGTTCGGGACGGACCAACCGTGAACCGTCTCTTCCAGTTGAATCAGGGACTGCTCGAGGGCCTGGAAGACCTGACGCAGGCGTTGAAGGGCTTCACCGACCCGATCCTGTTGCTGACGGCCCGTCTCCTGAAGCAGGCTGGCGACCCGTTCCGCTAAAAAGCCCCGGATTTCGTCGATAAGTTCCATGGGATGCCTCCCGAGAGTACCGAGATTTCTGTCCTATTGTCCCGTATATCCCCCGGGGATGCAAGATGGGTCCCAGGCAAGGACCCCAGAGACTCCAGACCACGGACCCCAAACCTGCCTCGGGCGACTGGATGGCCTCGTCCTGAGACTCTATAGGTCTGGAGGTCTGTGGTCGGTCTCCATATCTTGCATCCTGCCTCTTGTATCCTACCCCCATCGACATCTTGCATCCTGCATCCTGCCTCTTGTATACTACCCCCATCGACTGTCAGGGAGGCTTACCATGGTCGTCTGGCGTCCGGACCCCACGTTTTATCCGTCTCCCCGATTGGCCATGCAGGCCCCGCCGGAACGGCTGGCCTACGTGGCGACCATTAATCCTAATGGCGACGGCCGGCCTGACGCCATGGCCGTCGTGGACGTCGACCCCCGTTCGCCTACGTATGGTCAAGTCGTCGGTCGGACCGAGCTCCCCTATCCCGGCGACGAGCTCCACCACTTCGGCTGGAACGCTTGCAGTTCGGCCCTATGTCCCTATGCGCCCCATCCCCACGTCGAGCGCCGGTATCTGGTCGTCCCCGGTCTGCGGTCATCTCGGATTTACATCATGGACACAAAGTTGGACCCTCGTAACCCTCGCATCGTGAAGGTCATCGAGCCGCAGGAGGTCGCCCAGCGGGCCGGCTACTCTCGGCCTCACACGGTCCACTGCGGCCCGGATGGGATCTACTTAAGCGCCCTGGGCAACCCCGAGGGCGACGGCCCGGGCGGTATCTTCATCCTCGACCACGATACCTTTGAGGTCCTGGGCCGCTGGGAAGTCGACCGGGGGCCTCAATTCCTGGCCTACGACTTCTGGTGGCACCTGGGCTACGACGTGATGATCACCAGCGAGTGGGGCACGCCCCGGATGGTCGAAAACGGCGTCGACCTGGACGCCCTCTTGAACAGCCGTTACGGTCATCACATCCACGTCTGGGACCTTCGGCGCCGTCGGCACGTGCAGGCCCTCGACCTCGGCCCCGAGCACCAGATGGTCCTCGAACTTCGGCCGGCCCATGACCCGACGCGGGCGTATGGCTTCGCGGGCGTCGTCCTCTCGTTGAAGGACCTGTCGGCTTCCATCTGGTTGTGGCACCGGACGAACGGCACCTGGAACGTCCAGAAGGTCATCGAAATCCCGGCCGAGCCGGCGGACCCGGACCGGCTCCCGCCGGCCTTGAAGGACTTTAAGGCCGTCCCGCCCCTCGTGACGGACATCGCCCTCTCCCTCGACGACCGCTTCCTGTACGTCTCTTGCTGGGGCACGGGCGAGCTCCGGCAGTATGACGTCTCGGACCCCTTCCGTCCGAAGCTGACAGGGACCGTCCAGCTCGGCGGGATCGTCCGACGGGCCCCCCACCCCAAGGCCCCGAAGCGGCCCCTCAACGGCGGGCCCCAGATGGTCGAAGTCAGCCGAGACGGCCGCCGGGTGTACGTGACGAATTCCCTGTACATCCCATGGGACCCCATCTTTTATCCCGACGGCATCCGGGGCTGGATGGTCAAGCTCCACGCCGACCCCCAGGGCGGTCTCACGGTGGACCGGGACTTCTTCGTCGAGTTCGGTGACTATCGACCCCACCAGGTCCGTCTGGAAGGCGGAGACGCCTCGTCCGACTCGTACTGCTATCCGTAGGGCCAGGCAGGGGCCATGACGGAAGGCCTCGGGTTCTGGCTGGCCCTGGCCCTGCTGGGGGCCTATCACGGCGTCAATCCGGCGATGGGCTGGCTCTTTGCCGTGGCCCTGGGGCTTCAGGAGCGAAGCCGTCGGGCCGTCCTGGGGGCCCTGGTCCCGATCGCTGTCGGGCACTTCACCTCCATCGGCCTCGTGGCGGCCGTCCTACTGGGCCTCCAGCTCCGTCTGCCCCAGGGCCTCCTGCGGGGCCTGGCGGCGGCCGTCTTGATCGCCTTTGGACTGTACCGCATCGTCCGGGCTCGACATCCCCGCTGGGTCGGCCTGCGGGTCGGCTTTCGGGACCTCGTCCTGTGGTCCTTCCTGATGGCGACGGGTCACGGGGCAGGCCTCATGTTGGTGCCGGTCCTGCTGGGGGCTTCTCCAACCGGGGCAGGTCATCACCATGGACCGACGGCGGCGACCCTCGGGACAACGGGCCTGGCGGCCGTCGCCTGGCACACGGTCGTCTACCTGCTGGTGATGGTCCTGGTCGCCCTCGTCGTTTATGAGAAGGTCGGCCTGGCCGTCCTGCGACGGGCCTGGTTCAATGTGGACGTCCTGTGGGCCGTCGCCCTGATCGCCGCCGGCCTGTGGGTCTCGCTGGCCTTTCTCGGGTAGGCCTCCGGTAGACGAGGCCCCCCGTGCTGGATCAGGAGACAAGAGATGAAATAACCCCGAGCCCTACCCGGCTCCTTCGGGACGCCGGGCGTCGCCCCGACGGCCTTCACCCTGGCGCCGCCGAAACGCGCCCATCGGGGATGCAAAAACGGAGGGTTGAGATACGATAATCACAGAGTAGTTCACCTCGACGCGGTCGGCGTGGCGTGTCGCAGGGAGGACCCCTGGAAGGGCCCGATTGGAACGGGCTTCGTGACGACGAGATAACGTGACGAAAGTAGCTCGCGGCTCATGGGGCCATGATCCCACGTAGGTTGTCCATGC